>JBQCGN010000292.1:0-7358 GCA_051955655.1 Candidatus Nitrosocosmicus sp.
TTTAAGGAAATTTTTAAGCGTGCCACTTGTTATGTCGCCTTTCTGAACACGTTCTTTTTGAAATTGTAAAAATTTTATAATGTTGTTAAATGCCCATTGAGGGTTCTCTTTTCCCTTTTCTGCAAAATAATTGCATCTTTCATCTATATTTTTATCGGGCAATAACTCTATATAGTTAAAGAAAATTTTTAGACGTCTTAGATAATAATCACGGGTTAAGGGCGATCTAATTCCATAAACGAAAATAGAATAAGCATTCATCTCTTCTTCATGATATTCTCTTTGTTCTTGCTCTTGTTGTTGATGTAATTCCAATCTTTTTCTTTCACCTTTTATTCATTGTGAATCCTAATAAAGTAGTGATAGAACAGTGGGGCCGAAGGGATTTGTTCTAATATGATTGAACATATTATTTGAACCCCTGATCCACGGGTTTCTTCTGTAATTGCCCATATTATGATCTGGAGCCCGTTGCGATTCCAGGCTTCGCTACGACCCCACCTGCAATATTGTTTTTTTTAATGTAAGTATAAATTTTTCTAATTTTAATATCTGCTTATATTGTATTATTTCATATATCCAAAAAGATATATGGTTTACAATAAATATTATAATAGTATTGGAAAGTTCTGTTGATTCTGATATTCTTTCTTCATCAAAAAAAAATAATTTAAATCCTAATGAAAATTGGGGCTTGGTGGAAGAATCAGAATATTTTGCTAATAAAGTAAAGCTTTTTCGTCAAGATCAATTAAGCGCTGACGAATTTAGACGCTTTAGGCTCCAACATGGAGCATATGGTTCTAGATTAAATAGTGACTTTAGTATGATAAGAATAAAGGTTCCTAGTGGAGACATCACCCCTGAGCAAATGGAAAAAATTGCTGACTTGGCAGAATCATTTTCTATAGGATCTGCTCATGTTTCTACCAGACAAAATATTCAATTACATTGGGTGCAATTAGAAGATGTAAGTGAGGTAGTTAGAGGGCTAGCTGAATGTGGATTAACCTCTAGGGAATCATGTGGAAACACTATTAGAAATGTTATGTGTAGTCATTTTGCAGGAGTCTGTTCTAATGAGCCTTTTGATACAACCATTTATGCAAAAGCTATTGCAAAATTCTTTTTAAGAAATCCAATGTGTCAGAATTTGCCACGCAAGTTCAAATTTAATTTTGCTTGCTGTTCGGAGCACGGTCTTGTAAGAATAGCTGACGTAGGTTTGGTTCCTGCAATCCAAAATGGAGTTAGAGGATTTAGGATATATCTTGGAGGCGGACTAGGTGCTGCATCATTTACAGCACATCTTTTAGAAGAATTTACTCCAGAATCCAGGCTTTTATCTACTTCTATGGCTACGATTAGACTTTATGATAGATTAGGCAATCGTGAGAATCTTGCAAGAAATAGAATGCGGTATTTAGTTAACGAAATAGGTTGGGAGAAATTTCAATCCTTGTTACTAAAAGAACGTGATATAGTGGAAGCAACCATCTCGATTCCTACAAAGAATTTCTTTGACAATAGTCTAAAAACCGGACAGGATGCAAATTCTATCTCAATTTCTAACAAAAAAATTCTTCCAATAGTTAATTCTGATAGCATAAAGACTTCATATGAAAGATGGTTAAATACTAATGTAATTGCTCAAAAACAGGTTGGTTATTATGGTGTAAATATAACCTTAGGTGCAGGCGATATTACTTCAAACCAGCTTCGAGTTTTATCTGAATGTATTAGAGAGTTCTCTGAAGAGAAAAAAGCAAGAACTACTCCTCAACAAAACTTTTTTATTCGATATATTAAATCCGAATCTATTCCTAAACTTTTTACTAAATTATCCGGTATTGGACTTGGTAATCCAGGTGCAAATTCTATTGCTTCTCCTGTAGGCTGTTCTGGGACTACTTCTTGTAATCTTGCTATAACTAATTCTCATAGGCTTGCCAAAGAAATTCAAAGTAAATTCTTGGAATTAAATTATGATACAGCTCAGGATTTGCGAACTTCTACAATAAAAATTAGTGGATGTCCTAATTCTTGCGGCCAGCATGAGGTTGCGAGCATTGGATTCTATGGTGGAGCAACTAGACTAGGAAATTCTATGGCTCCAATATATACAATGCTTTTTGCTGGCAGCACAGGAGAAAATGGCGAACTAGGAAAGGTTGTAATGCGAGTTCCCGCAAAAAGAGTTATTGATGTAATAATTAAAATAATTGAATTTTAGAGAAGAAAAAAAAGGCGATGAGTCAATGCATGATTGGATAGTTAAAATCTCACTAGGGCACGGTGACGGAAAAATAAAGACTTTGGAAGACATTAAAAAGATTCTTGTTTCTGTTGTAAAATTACCTTCATTTGCCGAAAATCCCGACTCATACAAAGATTATGGTTCTGATTCAAATTTTATTGCAAAAACTGCTAGGGGAGAATGTGCTGCTTGAGTGATTTGAAATTACAAAAATTTGAAGATAATAGTGATTCTTCTAATAATTTAAAAATAAAGCATAGTGAAAACGAAAATAACGTTGTAGTGCCAAGATTACATTTACTATGTGATGTTGATACTTTAAGATCTTTAATAAAAGAAAATAAAGTTAGAGTTGTGGATGTAAGAAAAAAAGATGATTATTTAAAAGGTCATCTACCGACTGCGGCCTCACTACCATTAGCGGAACTATTATCAGATGACTCTCCAAAATCCGTTGTCAATATTTTGAATAATTTAGGAATAAGTGACAATATGCCCGTGGTTGTATATGATGACACCTTTGGAGCTTTGGCTGCTAGAGTTGCTTGGTCATTTGAATTTGTTGGACATAAAAATATTTCTCTTTTAGAGGTTACTTATAGTGGATGGAAGAACTTAGGTTTGGAAATAGAACAAAAACCTAATAGTTTTGCCAAGTCTTTACATTCTATGAATATTGATTATTCTATATATGCAAATGCTGAATATATAGAAGATGCACAGAAAGATAAAAAAAAGGTTATAATAGATTCCCGTGAAAGATTAAATTTTCTGACAGAGCATATTCCAAATTCAAAAAATATTCCATATACTATGATACGCTCAGAAAATTCTATATTACGAAAACCTTCAGATCTCAAACGCTTTTTAGAAAATAGAGGTATTGATTCTAATAGTGAAGTAATAACTTACTGTGGAAGCGTAGGAACACTTTCAGGATTAGTATTTTTTGCTTTGAAAGCAGCTGGTGTTTCAAATGTAAAATTATATCCCAAATCTTTCAAAGAGTGGAAATCTTTAGGAAAACCTAGAATAGAATTTAAAGATGCTACATATTGGGATCTATCTGCAGAATAACAGTTATTCTCTATCAGTAATATTTCTTTTATCTTAATTTTCGAACCACCTGATTATTTCCTCTATATTTTGATTTTTTATCGTTACTTTTATTGGACCCAGTGGTGATTCTTCTTCTTCTTCAATTATTGCAACAACCCCTGAATACGCTGCTTGCTTGTTTAATAAAAAAAAGGTCGTGTTTATATTTTGATTATTGTATAAAACCTTTTTTAGGACTGCTAATGTAGCTCTTGATTTAATTTGTTCTTTTATTTTTTTTAGTTCATCAAATCTTTCTGTAGAAAAGTAAATTTTATTATCTTTTTGCATACATTTGGAGTTAGGAAATATATTTCTTATAGAAACGTATACTTTTTCTAATTCTTCTGATGGATTAACATAAGTTTGAACTATTACTTCAGGACTGGAATTGGTATAATTGCTCACTTTATCCATGGTGACATTCGAATAGTTATTATGCCTTTTGTTTCAAAATTCTAAATTCATCTATCCATTTTGAGATAATTTTTTCGACATTGTTCTGAAATTCTTTGATTGATACTTCATTATTGGATATTACCTCATCGGCCAGTGCTATTGCTTCCGTAATTCCTACATCGATTTCTCTCTTATCTCTATGCAAAAATTGTTCATAAGTAGAAGGCGAGTCTGACCTGTCTCTTAACTTTATGTGGTTAAACCTTGTCTTAGATGAAGCATGTATAGCTAATAACTTTACAAAATCCAAATCTTTCAATATTTTAAATTCTTCATAACTTCTAATTCCATCTATTGCTATAAAATTTTTATCATTATCAAATTCTTGAATTTTTTGTAATATTAATTTTGCAACTATTTCATTTCCGTACTCCTGCCTTAGATCCTTCATTAGCTTTCCTAGGTTTTCATCATTCATTTCTATTTTTTTCTCTATTGCCTTTTCTCTAATGATATCTCCCATGATAATAACATAAAATTTTTTTTCTTTGAGCATGTTTGCAACAGTTGATTTACCTGCGCCTGGCATTCCAGTCAAACATATGATGAATCGTTTTAAAATTTTTATTACCTCACTTAACCCACTAAAGAACTTTATTTATTTTTTAATGAATTACTTTGATATATGTAGTGAAATAACATATAATGTGTTATAAATGCGTCTGTTTATTGCGATAGATACTAATGATACAAATATTGAAAATTTTCAAAATCTTCTTATAAAAAAATTTGATTTTAATCCTCAAATTATTAGGGCAATTAATAGAAATAATTTGCATTTAACTATAAAGTTTTTAGGAGAGAAAACCGATATCGAAGTAAAAGATATTATTTTTGATTTGAAAAAGATTAATTTTACCTCATTCAGAATGATCTTTAATAATGTAGGAGTATTTCCACATATTAAATCACCTAGGATCATTTGGCTAGGGTTAGATGATGAAAGCAATAGAAAATTAAATGATTTATATATTCAAATAAATGATGTATTAAAAAAATATGATGTAGGGAAAGATGGAAATACACTTTCAAAATCAAACCTACAAAAATTCTTCCCACATTTAACAATTTTCCGAATTTATAAATATACTAAAATCCCAAATTTTTTCCCTTTGTTTTCCAAAAGGGTTATTTCTGAAGGGGAAGTAGATATAATTAGATTAAAAAAAAGTACACTTACTCCAAATGGATCTATATATTCCGATTTGTTTAGTATACATGCTAATAATAAAAATGAATGATGATTTAGTGAAATTGATTGATAATGTTATCGATAACTGTACGCCGTCTAAATCAGAACAACTTCACTTGGAAAATGTTGCAACTAGCGTAAAGGATCTAATTAAAAATTTTATTTCAAATAATGAATATTCTTTTGTAACTGATGTAGTATTCGGCGGATCTTTTGCAAAGGGAACATGGCTTAAGAATGAAACCGATATCGATATATTTGTAAAATTTGATAGTCAAATAGATCTTGTTGATTTTGAAAATTATGGAAAAGAAATAGGTTTAAAATCTTTGAGAACCTTTTCTCCTTATCTCAGATATGCTGATCATCCATATGTTGAAGCTTTTGTTGAAACTGTAAAAATTAATGTAGTACCTTGTTTTGATGTACCATACGGTAGATGGAAAAGTGCGGCAGACCGTTCTCCATTTCATACCGATTATGTTATCAATAATCTTGATAATGACAAAAAAAATCAAGTTAGAATATTAAAAAAATTTTTAAAATCTTTGAATATTTATGGAGCGGAAATATCTACCAAAGGGTTTAGTGGATATGTAAGTGAAGTATTGGTTATAAAATTCGGCTCTTTTTTATCTGTTTTAGATTATTTTTCGGATTTTAGTTTTGAAAAAAGAGTAATTACTGTCGATAATGTTTTTGTTGATGCTAAGACGGAAAAAAAATTCAATAGTCCATTAATAGTACTAGATCCAGTTGATTATAATAGAAATTTGGGTACCGCTATTTCATCGTTATCTGTTGCAACATTTATACTAAGCTCAAGAGCATTCTTAATGAATCCTAAAAGCAGATTTTTTAGTGATATTCAAAAGACTGATCTCATAGATCCCTCTATAATAAGATTATATTCATCTAATATTTTAATAATTGAATTTAAATTTAGTTTTAGAGCTCCTGATGTAATTTGGGGTCAATTACAAAAAACTGCTGGTTCTATTTCAAAATCCATTGAATCATACGGATTTAATATCTTAAAAAATATTAGCTTTACTGATGAAAAAGAGCATTGTGTATTAGCATTTTTATTGGATTCTGTAATAATTCCAAAATTTTATAAACGAGCAGGACCCGATATTTTAAGAAAAAGCGATAGTGAAAAATTCATCGAATCAAATTCAAGGTCTAATCTAAAGTGGTTAAGTGATGATAATCGAATAAATTGTATTCTTTCTAGAGATTATACTGATATACGTGATTACTTAAAGTTTCTTATTAATAGTAAACACGAACTTCTTGGTGTTCCTAAAGGATTAAAATTAGATTTTATGTCTTCTGCACAAATTTATACTCTTGATCAACAAAAAAATATTAGTAAACACCTAAGGGATTGTATATTTGAACTATTATACACGGATGATAGAATATTCTAAAAAATATTCAATTACGACTCCTGATTTAATGAATCTTATATGTTATCCAAAGTTTGATGCAGTAAATTATGCGTTAAAAATTAAAGATCTCTTTGAATTACATATAAAATTTGTAATATTGGAGGGTAATACTATATTATACAATAACAATATTCTTGGGAAAGGCTGTGAAGGTCTAGTGTTAAAAGTTGAGAATAATGAAAATAAAACTTTGGCTGCAAAAATTAAAAGAACTGACTCTTGTAGGTTTAGTATGAGAAATGAATATGATTTTTATTGTCTTGCAAATATGTATGATATAGGTCCAAAAGCATATTCTTATACTGATAATATATTATTAATGGATTTTCTTGAAGGTGTTTCTATAGAGAATTGGTTTTTGAAAACCAAGCTGGATTCGTATATGATAAGAACTGTTGTTATTAGCGTCTTAAACCAATGTTTCATATTGGATAAAATAAATTTGGATCATGGACAATTAAATAAATTATACAATCATATAGTAATTAGACCCGATGATTTAAAATGCACTATTATTGATTTTGAAAGCGCAAGTAAAAGTAGAAGAGTTTCAAATCTGACTTCTGTTTTCCAAGGACTTTTCTTTAAAGGACTCATCTCAAAAAAAATAAATGATTGTATAAATTATGGAAACAAAAAAAAAGAATTTTTGAAATTATTGAAAATTTATAAGAATCATATTTCAAAAGAAAATTTTGATTCTATACTCTCATTAATTTAATTATATTGTGTATTGTAGAAAGGTATAAGACATTAATTTTCTCTTTGTATTATAGATATCATGACGCTTCCAAAAGGTTATGTACCCCCAAATAAAAAAATAGATGAAAAGGCCAAACAATTAGCAGATGAAAAGGCCAAACAATTAGCAGATGAAAAGGCCAAACAATTAGCAGAT
>JBQCGN010000293.1:0-2857 GCA_051955655.1 Candidatus Nitrosocosmicus sp.
ATATTAGAAAAGCAATCTTTATAATGTACATGCGTTCATTTTTTTTTTCATATCAATCTTTAAATATTTTGTTACTTCGACAAGATATTGTATCTTAAATTCTTTCACCTCTCAATTCCTTAAATTAATTGGGTGCAGAATGTAATCTATCATAAATTGATCAATGTAAATAATAATAAAGTTAATAATATTTAATTGCAACAACAATCAAAAATAAGGTTTGATGTTAAACTACCATTAATATTAATTCATACTCCATATGGTTTAAAGTTTTTTGATAAAGTAGCTCGTTCTAGAGTTGCAAAATATTATGCCAGGTTTACTACATACTTAATGCCGATTATAACAGCATTAGCTTTTTTCTTAATAATTGGAGGCATTATTGCTTTATTTGCAAATCCGATTGCTAGAGAGGGGGCAAGGGCAATTGGACCTCAATCTAATATATTGATACCAGGGTTAAATCCTATTCTACCTATTGCAGACGGATGGATAGCTTTGATCATAGCAATGATTGTCCATGAAGCAGGCCATGGAATAGTGGCTAGAGTTCACGGCGTTAAGGTAGAATCAACAGGAATTGTTTTATTATTTATTTTACCTATCGGAGCCTTCGTTAACATTGAAAAAGATGAACTTGATAGAATAACTTTTAAGAGAAAAAGTTCAATTTTAACTGCGGGAATCACAACAAATTTAATAATTGGAGGTATTTCTTTACTTTTAATATTTCTTATAACATCCAGTTTGAATGTTACTCACCCATCAAATCCAAACATTTTTGGTGTCGAAGTAACAACCATAGGAGAAAAATCTTTGGCACAGAATTTAGGTTTAACAAAAGGCTCAATTATCCAGCAAATACAGAGTAAAGACATTAAAAATCCTTTACAATTAAACGGCAATTTGAGTAGCAATCTTGGAAAAACAATATCAATCACATGGTTAAACGAAAAAGGACAAAAGATCACAAAGCAAGCAACTTTACCTAAAGAGAGAGTACCTGGTAAAGGTATTTTAGGGGTTTCAATAGTAGAATATTCCGATCCTAAAAAAGTATTAGATACGTATAATTTATTATTTATTTCAAATCCTCTTGTATTACTTGCTCCGCCTACAATAGCACAAGGTAGTATACCATATTCTGGTCTGATGCAAGATAATTATTCCTCTCCCATTTTGGGACACTATTTTGCACCCGTGGCTAATCTATTGTTTTGGGTGTGGTTTATCAACTTTAATGTGGCAATCTTCAACGCATTGCCCATTGGACCATTTGATGGCGGACAATTATATAATACCATCATAGACAAAAGAACAGAAAATAAGAAAGGTTTTATTAAAAATGCATCTAAATTGCTAACTTTTGGAACGATCATAATTATTGCATTAGCATTTATTGTTCCATGGTTATTGAGATAGAGGGATTACAAGGGCCAAATCATAACTTTCCATAACATAACTAATCTCAATAGGGTATAATGGTATTATGTCTATTATATCAATAATTTTTTTATTAAATTTTATTTGATAGAGTTGATAATTCATTTTAATATTTGTGTTTTGAAATTTTCTTAGACTCTATATGATCAAGAAAATAAAATAGATATATCCTTTCATTAATTTTTAAAATCCATGGAATAAAAGATTCATTTTTAGTTCTAGTGGTAATTTCAAACCCGCTCTTTTCAAGTGTTTTTCTTATCATTGTACTATTCATTTTTTGATCGTATATGCTTTCACGATTGTAGTCGTATGGAGAAGTAATAATAAAGGTACAATGAGGTTTTAGCAAATCATATACTTCTTCAAATAATTTGGAAATCGAAACAAATTCAATAACGTTAAGTCCAAAAATTAGATCAAACTTTTGATTTTTAAAAGGTAGGTTCAAAATATCTGAAACAATAAATTCAGTATTAGTAATTTCCATTTCTTTTGATTTTTTTCTTGCTTCCTTAATAAAAGAAAAAGAGGAATCGACCCCAACAACAAAAGCAAATTTTTTTGCAATTTCAAATGTAGATAAACCCAAAGCACAACCTAAATCCAATCCTAAACCTTCAGGATTAAATATCGCCGATGATGCTAATTTTCGATATATATCAGATGGTTTAATTTTCCATCTTAGTAAATGAAGAAATTTATCACTTTCAAAATTTTCATTATGAAGCCAATTATAACTTTGATAATATAATCCCTCTGTTTCATATCTACTTTCAACAATATTCTTTTTATCGATTTTTTTGGCGACTTCTAAAAGATGATCCTTTAATTTATGGCTTTCTACCTCTAACAGCCATTTTCCAAATGTAGCCATTCTTTCAGAACAATATTTGACAAAATCATCGACTATTATTGCTACGCCATCAATAATAGGAAAATGTTTAGAACAGGCATTGCATATCAGCATTCCTTCTTTACACTCATTCTCATTTGAAGGATCACTAATATAATTTTCCAATACAAGAAAAATATTTTTTTCTTTATGATTCAGGCAAACTAGATGATTAGATAAAGATAAACTTATTTTCAATAAAAATTCATCTAAATCAAAGTTTTATAGATGTTTGTCTAAATTGATATAATTGTAAATATAAAATATTACTCTTGAATGAGAAAAGTATTTGATTTCTTATCTCTCACTATTGCTGTTGTTATTGGCCTGAGCAAAAGCGTTTCTGGCTATTGTTTCATTGGTTAATGCAAAAGACAAATAATCAGTTGATAATTTATTTGCTGTAACATTATTCGTTTTCAAATATTCATCGAAAAGACGGTAACTCTTAATTTCGCTGTCAAATGATTTGATATATGCTTCCTTTACTTTGCTATACTTTGCCGGTGCTTCAGTATT
>JBQCGN010000294.1:0-5481 GCA_051955655.1 Candidatus Nitrosocosmicus sp.
AGATATTGTTTTGGCAATATTGGTAAAATCCCTCATATCATTTGTCTACCAAGTTGAAAAACCTCAAATTTCAGCACTCCGTATTTCATAAAGGTGTCAATAACTTTATTATTGAGTTGTATCAAAGATTCGTGATTCTCTTTTGGTATTCGGTATACGAAAGCAAGAACGAGGTTTGTACCATTTCCTTCTCTTTTATTATCTGCCGTATCTGTTTGATTCATTAGAATTACTCTATTAAAATGATTTAAAAATATTCGAGTAATTGTATCGTTAATTACTTTTAATCTGTCTTATTCAACATTTCTATTTTCTATACTACCTTGAATTAGGATCAAATTTGTGGTTATTCAACTAAACACATTACATCATCTAATAGTCAACCAAATTACAACAAGATAATTATCATGTTATCATAAAGTACATCTGTTTGATAAATCCGACTAATGTAGATTTCTAAATGGTTTCCACTGAGCCAGATATATTGATTAGTAACATTTTTAGTAATATAATTTATCTTGATTTATATTTATATATATTAGTATGGAGAGATGCAAAAAAGAATTTGTATTATTATAACTTATTCATTATTAATCCATAAATTGGTAAATTCAAATTTATCTACATCTATTAAACCTTTGTCTGTTAACTTCAATGATGGTATTACTGGCAACGACAAAAAAGAAAGTAACATAAAAGCATTTTTTATTACACTTTGCCCTAAGTCTATACATGCTTTGTTAACTGCTTTGAGATTTGAAATTACTGATTCACTATTTTGATCAGAAATTAATCCGGCAATAGGGAGAGGAAGACATGCTGTAACCTTTAAATTATCAACCACTACTAGACCACCACCAATAGATGAAATATGTTTGGCTGCAATTAACATATCTTCATCACTCATTCCTGCTACAACAAGGTTATGTGAATCATGTGCTACACTACTTGCTATGGCACCTTTTTTTAGACCAAAACCCTGAACAAATCCTAGCCCCAAGTTTCCTGTTTTATGATGCCGTTCAATAACTGCCAGTTTTGCTAAATCTCTTTCGGGATCTGCTATGGCCTGATGATATTTATTCACTTTTGGTTTAACAATTAATTTTTTAGTAATGATCTGTCCAGGAATAATGCCAATTACTTGCATTAATGACCACGACGACGACGAGGATTTCTTTGACTTTGCAGGAATTGCAAACATGTTGGAATCATCAAGTACTTTGATATGTATAGAGTTTTGTAGGATGCAAGATGATGGAGAGGAAGAATTATTAGGTGAAATTTCAAATATCTTTTTATTTCTATAGATCGTTGCATCTTTACCACTGTTGATTCCACTATCTCCATTCTCGATATTGCTTATGTTAATTCTCTTTCCATCAAGAAAAACATCCGAGATTTTAAATCGTTCAAAATCATCCAACAACATAAAATCTGCTTTGAATCCTGGAGCAATTGCTCCTATATCCTTCAATCCGAAATATCTGGCAGTATTAATAGTTGCCATCTGAATTGCTCTTATTGGAGATATTCCAAAAGAAATAGCTGTGCGAACTAGATAATCCATGTGCCCATTTTTTTCTAAATCAATTACATCGCGATCATCTGAAACAAGGCTTATGTTAGAACTATTATAATCATTAATTAATGGAATCAAATCCTGTAGATTTTTTTCTTGAGTTCCTTGTCTAACCATTATGTGCATTCCCTTTCGAAGCTTTTCTTGTGCTTCTCTAAGATTTGTACATTCATGGTCACTACCCAATCCTGAAATAATATATGCATTTAGATATTTTCCTGAAAGAAGTGGAGCATGTCCGTCTTTGGGCCTTGCTCCTGCTGCTACTATTTTAGATAGTGTCTGATCATCTTTGGATATTACTCCGGGATAATTCATCATTTCAGCTAATCCGATAACAGAATCAGGATAGCTGTAAAAATAGTTGCGTATATCTATATCTAGTATTTCTGCACCTGAAGTTTCCATATGTGTGGCAGGGACACATGAAGGCATCATAACGTAAATCTTGACAGGTAATTCCATATTTGAAAGAAGATAATCAATTCCGGGCAGACCAAGTACATTTGCTATTTCATGAGGATCACATATAATAGATGAAGTTCCATGGAGTGCAGCAATCTTGCAAAATTCATGAGGCGAGAGAAAAGTGGATTCAATATGAATATGCCCATCTATTAGACCCGGACACATAAATTTTCCTTGGGCATCAATTATATTTTGTGCATTCTTTTCTGTGTATTCTTCGTTTTTCTCTCCTGTTTGTTCAATACCTACATATATTCCATCAGCGATAGCAACACTGCCATTGTAAATTTCACCTGAAAAAACATTTACAATGTTTGCATTTTTTATAACTAAATCCGCCTTTTTTTGACCAATAGCCAAATCAATTCTTTTTTTCAACTCATTTATCGGAAAATTAAGATGATCCAATGAACCATTTTTTTTATTATTATTTGTCTTTTGTTTAAGATTTGCAGCTACTTTTTTCATTGAATAAATGCAATATCAAGTCAATACTCAAAGATTAAAAGTATTTTCCTTCGCATTGTAGAAATGTGATAGTGATTAAAATTACTTGTATCTTAGTTTATTTATTATAAATTAAGAATATAAAGAAAAGCGCATTTTTTTCATTGGAAAATAATCCATTTTTAATTATCGAATACTTTTGCAACTAGTGTAGGATTACTATCTTTTGATCTCATCATAAGAATTGCGAAATCATTGTCAAATTTTTTACTCGTGTCAGCTGACCTTCTGCACGTGCTACTATGACCCTACATGGTAAAAGAGTTGCACTTTTGATCCCTTCTTTTATTGCTAGTTCGGGATTTCATATAATAAGTTCTTGTCTCTGCAAATGACCGGTATTTTTTAAATTCATCCTGTATGTGCGGATACCTAATTTGAACGTCTGTCCTATTTTAACCTCTTCAAATTTCAAATCCTACTTACTTTGACAATTATGTTATTTAACTAAATATACATTTAAGCGGATCCGTCTAATGAAGGCTTTTGTTGTATGATGGAATTTGCTTGTGAAACTATACATATTTTTAGTATATGTATTTGGAAAATGCTATTTAAAAAAATTATACATATGGTATAATATTACTTTTTTTGCTTGATCATTTTTATCTTAAGGTCATAATGGTTCGCCGTCAAGATAAAAACGAGAACAGAAAAATTCCATTGTACGTCATAGAAAGATGGATTTCATTTATGAGTTTGGCATACTGAAACAGAAAATAAAGGAGGAAAAACAATGTCTGTAAAACTTTCGACGACCATCAAAAACATTGAGCTTTTAGAGAATACGTAAACTCGGAATTAATCTTTCCCTTGTATAATTGACTATGGCCCAATAAAAATTATAAAATGTGCAAGAATGAGGATTTTAAATCCGATGTAAAATATGATCTTTTATTATAGTATATTTTAATTTCTTGCATTTGAATAATTGAAAAATATAAAAATTCGTCTTTCTATTACATTTATTGCAATTAATACGTAATTGATATATACAAAATGTGTATTATAATGTACTATATTGTTGAATGACTACAAAACTTCTTTAGACAAAGAACCTAGTTCTCAACAAGAGATTTATCAATATTTCAATAAAAAAAATTCACATCTTTCTTTACCAAAATCAATGCCATTACTACAATTACTATGGATATATCCAACCAAAAAAGGTTTAAAGCAAAATTCAATAGTGGATTTTTTGAATAATGAAGACGAAAATAATGAAAAATATATTCAGAAACCCATAATAAAATATTCAATTTATGACAATAACGCAATTGATTATTACAGCCAAATTAGCCCATCAATAATGCAGCTATTTTTTGATGCTACAAAATTGAGACAAGATTATATCAATACTTTTCATTCTAAATGGACTGAATTAATGAAAACTAATGTAGAGAAATGTATAGTCTTTCAAGATAAAATCATTATGCTTTATTCTCTAATTTACATCATTTATCTTAAGAATATCTTTACAATATAAAAGAGCAGCAAAAGATGAAAGAAGAGATCATTATTAAGGAGACTAAAAATGAATATAAAAGATAATACTAACAATAATAGTATTAAAAGATCGCCCATACTTAAGGGGGAGATTTTAGAAAATATAATATTACTATTGCGTCTGAAAGAGTATTCTGTTTCTGATTTATTGTTTGAAATTAAAAGGAAATTGCCATTAACGTCTTATAGTACACTCAAAAAATATCTGATATATCTTGCTGATTATGAATTAATATCATATAATGGACAAAGAAAGGTATACTTAATTGAATGTAATGGTCTTGATCTTCTTTATTGGATAAACAAATAAAAACCGATGTGATGTGATCTTGATGATTTTCAAACTCATAAAATCCTACATAGAACATATTTCGGAGTGTATCCTCATTATAATTATCCATAGTTACAGAATAAAAACAGCAAGTCGAAACAAGGTGATATGCAACAATAATAACGTCAATTTACTTTTCAACGGTATTTTTAAAATGTATTTAACCTATAAAACTGGTTATCAACTATGAATCCGAATGGAAAACTTAATGTAGCAGTTATAGTAAAACTTGAACCGGATTTTTCTGAAGGAAATGTAAGTTATAATTCTGATGGAACCCTCAATAGAGCTGAGACAAAAAATATTTTAGGTCCTCATAGTTTTGTAGCTTCTTTGGCCGCTCTATATTCTAAAGTAAAATATGATACTCATATCTCTGTTGCGACCATGGGGCCACCAAATGCAGAGTTGGCATTACAGCAATCTCAATTAATTTGTAATGCTGATGAGTTACATCTTTATAGTGATCGTATTTTTGCGGGAGCCGATACTCTTGCTACCGCAGAAGTACTAAAATCAGGGATAAAGAAAATGGCAGAAGGTCATAAGATGGATATTGTCTTTTCAGGGCATAGAGCTTCAGATGGGGAAACAGGACAAACAGGACCGCAAACAGCATGGAAACTTGGATATCCTTTTTTTGGTAATGTCATTGATTATGATGTGGATATTAAGAGAAATTATATAAAAGTACAACGTCTAATTAAAAATTATGGTAGCAATGATATAATAGAAGAAATAGAAGCTCCAATGCCGATTTTTATTGCAATAGATCCTTCTTATAATCCCTTTTTTAATACTGTTACTCAAAGACTAAAACTTACCAGTTATCAAAAAGAGGCTAGAACAAGATCATACAAATATAAAGAATATTTAAAAGTTTTTAGCGCTCAATCGCTAGAAGTAAATCCAAAATTAGTAGGGCTGCCAGGTTCTCCCACTATTGTTTACAAAGTCGAAAAAATACCAAGAGCTAAAGCAAACAGAAAAGTAGACATTATTGACGGCTATGACCAAAAAAAAATAGAACAAATCGCTGGTCGAATATATGATATTTTAGGAGGGACTACCAATAAATGATACCATC
>JBQCGN010000295.1:0-5625 GCA_051955655.1 Candidatus Nitrosocosmicus sp.
TGTAGACGAATCAGAGACCCTAAACCTCTTGTGGGACTCTCTAAATCTATAGCTGACATATATCCAAACACCCATAACAGCCGCGCCTACCATAAATGCAGCAATCATTCCTCTATAAAATAAGCCCCATATCTCAACTCTTCTAAAAACAGTTGCTCCAGACTCCTGAGCATAAACTATTTGAAGAACACTTGAAATACCGATTGCAGCCATAGAACCCAAAATAAAGATTATCAATTTAGTACGAGATGAAAAAGCCATATACTGTATTTTCACTGCGATTTTATGAATTTATATCTAATTTAAGGTTTTTGCTAAAGAATAATGCCTTTTATAAATTTTATACAAATAACAAATAAAATTCAATAATCTGTCAGAAACCTGCGCATATCCATCACATTTATACCACATAGAGAAAGATCATTATTATGATGTCTAAATATGTTAAGTGATGCATTCGGTACCCATATGTTATAGACAGATGAAGGTTTTATATTCATTATAAGCGAAATAGCAGCTTTAATAGGATCAAGATGCGAAATTAAAAGTACATTTTCACCTACATGCTTAATTACAATTTCTTTCAATAATTCTGATATCCTTTTCTTTACCGCTCCAAATGATTCAACCTCAAATTCCAATAAAGAATTTTCATCATCATTATCACAATAAAACTTTACAAAAAGATTACCATGTTTATTTATCAAGTCCTCGTAGTACATACCTACAAGTTTTCCTAATTCTATCTCAAACAATCTTTCATCTTTTTCAAAAGGCAAGCCAATAATACTAGAAACAATTTCAGCAGTTTCTATTGTTCTGATTACAGGGCTAGAATATATTTTATGGATCTCAATGGCTTTTAATAGTTGTCCGGTACTCTTAACCTGTTCTTGTCCTAAATCCGTCAGATGGGATTCTAAATTTCGACCTACTAACAGTTTTTGGACGTTATTATAAGCTTGACCATGTCGCATAAATATAATGAGGGACATAAGTTATAGAATATATTAAAAAAATTAAATCAATATTAAACTATTCTCTATAACCAAAAATGTATTCTACAAATATATTTAAAGCATGAATGTTCTGACACAATAGTTATGAAGATCGGGATTATCGGTGGAACAGGAGGTATGGGAGAAGGATTTGCCCAAAGATGGTGTTTCAATCACGATATATTAATAGGTTCAAGAGATAAACAAAAAGCAACAGCATTTGCAAAAGAACATTTTAAAAATGTAAGTGAAATGTTCCCAGATAAAGTAAAAGGATCAATATCTGGAGACGATAATAAATCAATATCAAAAGATAGCGATGTACTTATCCTTTCAATCCACTACGACAATATCGAAAGTACGTGTAAAGATATTTCAGATATTATCAAAGATAATTGCATAATAGTTTCACCCATAGTACCAATGGGAAGAAATGAGCATGGTTTTTCATACATACCGATAGAAGAAGGAAAAAGATCAGCTGCAAGTATAGTAGCAGAGAATCTTCCTAATTGCAATAAAATTGTATCAGCTTTTCATACCATTTCTGAGACAAAATTAAAGAATTTGAAAATGCCGCTGAATGCAGACACCTTTGTATGTACAGATAACAAAGAATCCTTATCGATAGTTAATGGTTTGATTAATGAAATAGAAGGATTGCGATCTATTTTTCTTGGACCATTATCATTATCATATCAAGCAGAGGTAATAACTCCAATGATACTTAATGCATCCAAACAAAACAAACTCAAACACCCAGGTATAAAATTAGTATAACAATAAATCAACAAGAAGCAGGTTTCAAATGGATTTTGATAAAATAGACAAAAGAATACGAAATAGACGAAAGGAATGGATGTTTCCATTAGGTGTACTATTTATTATAATGGCGATCATTATTTTTGTTAGAAATCTAATTGTTATATCAACAGAATTGGGAATAGATTTTTTTGTAGACAATTTTACAAGTCCTTCAATTACAAATGAAAAATTTGTAATAGTAATGATAATAATCGGCGCAGTGCTTATTTATTTTGGAAAAATAAATAGAAATAACTATACAAAAACCGTATAAATAAGAAATAACTAAATTTTTCTTTTTTCCTGTAAGAAAACAGATATTTTATCCATTGCTTCTTCCAATTCATCTTCCGGTGGCAAATATACAATCCTAAAATGTCCTGATCCATGTATACCAAATCCAGAACCATGAACAGTTAAAACACCAGTAGAATTCAGCAAATCAAGTACAAAATTCAAATCGCTTTGCCATTTATGATCAAGATCAATTTTTGGAAAGACATAAAAAGCCCCTTTTGGTTTTTTGCAAATTACACCATCTAACTCGTTCAGTCTTTTAGTCACCAGATCCCTTCTTTTCTTTAGTTTTTGTACCATTTGTTGAATATGATCTTGAGGACCATTTAATGCAGCATTTGCAGCTATTTGTACTGGAAAATTTGATGCTATTCTAACCCTAGCTAACTTAAAGATATTTTCTCTTAAAGGATCAAGTTGTCTAGAGCTATTATTTATACACACATAGCCGCATCTTAATCCAGTCATACAATAGGTTTTAGAAAAACCATTCAGAAGGATCACCGGGGCATCTTTAGCCACACTACCAATTGCATGAAATGCATCATCGAAAACAATTTCATCGTATATTTCATCACAAATGACATAGATATTATTTTCTGAAGCAACATCGATTATAGATTTCAATCCTTTTAAATCAAAGACCTCTCCTGTAGGATTACTTGGGTTTATTATACAAATTGCTTTAGTTTTTTCATTTATTTTCTTTCGAATATCATCTATATCAGGAGTCCCTTCATCAAAAATTTCAAACTCTTTTACTGATGCACCATAGAATTTAGCATAAGAAGAATACGGAGGATAATAAGGTCCTGGGAGCAATATTTCATCTTTTTCTTCGATTATAGAGCCCATAACCATATCCAATCCTTCCGATACACCATTTGTAACCAAAACATCAGAATGAGCCAGGTCAAGACCCTTTTTTCTATTTTCTTTTTTAACAATAGACTGTCGCAATTCAGGCCATCCCTCGGAATCGGTATAATAATCGTTGTTGTTATTTAATGCGTCAACTAATGCATTTTTTATATGAAGAGGAGTTTTAAAATCAAAAGCTACAGGATCACCTATATTTAAATATAATAATTTGTTGCCTTTTTTTTGATATTCCCTTGCATGCAAAATTATATCTCTTATTGCATACTCTACTCTTCCAAGCCGCTCAGATATTTTAATCAATTATCTAGTTCTACTAAAGTATAATAAATGATAATATTTGTATTTTATTAAATACCGGTTTAACAATTATTTATCTAAACTCAATCATTATTGCATATAAAAGATAAAAGACATAGTCAAAACAAACATCATTTTTCATTATAACAAGTAAAAGAAAGACAATTTTTATTAAATAGGAATTCAACGTCATATACATACTTTTTATATATCTTATTTGATGAGTGCCATATGAGTAATTCATCACCATCCCCATCAAACAACTACAATCAATATACAGATCAACTTGAAAGGTTATTCAAATTGGTTGAAAATGCATGGTATGATTTTATAATTAATTATAATCAACTGTTTATGAAAATGACTGAGACATCTTATGATAACATCTGTAAATATATCTGTGATGTATTAAAACCAGTTATGTTAAAGACAGCCAATGATTTAACGACCCAGATGGAACAACAAAGAGAAATTCAGCAAAAAAGAAAATATAATATCTATTCGTAATTAATAGTTATCAAAGCGCAAATTTTCTATTAATTTTGATGATAACAAATAAAATATATAAATTAATGAAATTATTATGAAAGTTATTTTAAATCTGATTCTTTTAAATTTTCATAAGCCTTAGTTTCTAGCTGAATGAAAATATCTATCATATTCCTATAAATTGTTTCGATTATAAAAGGATCAAACCTATGATCTTTTGCATAAGAAGTAACTTTTTCAACAATTTGTTCTAACCTTTTGGAATCTTTAATATTAGATGCAGTAGTTTTAAAGCGAGCAGCTTGTTTTACATATTCTCCGCGTTTACAAAGCAAGCCAACAATTTCTTTATCTAGTTTATCAATATCGGCACGAATCTCATCCAAAGAAGAAAAATTAGAATCAAATTCATTCATATCCATACTATTAAAAAAGTCATTATTTTAATTTTCAAATATACTATACAATCATCAAATTTGTTATTTGCTTTAGAGAGGGAAAAATGAGAATGGATTTACTGCAATATAATTATTATTTAATTCAAATACTCATTTAGTTATTTTAGAATTTACAAAAATACGAAAAAAATTAATTTTTCGAATAAAATTGAATTTAAATGCGTTTACTGGAAATTAGTCAAGGAAAAAGGGCAAGATATCAGAACATAAGCATTGTATTTACAATTTAAAAGACTTGGTATTTATCAGGAAAAACAAAAACAAATATCAAAAAAATTAGCAATAGTAAAAGATGAATATATACTTTGTTATATAATAAAGATCATGATTTATGATAGCACAGGTATAAAAAACATGATTAGAAAATGCATATATGAAGACAATATAAACAAAAAGATAAAGCTATTCTTTAAGATAAATTCGCTGCTTCCTAAAGAGTCAAAAATACAAGTACCTTCTTTCATAACAAATGATTATATAAACAAAGTTCTGTACAAGCTAGAGGAATTCCACTCGATCAAAAAATACACCAGTCATTTAAAAATAAATGACAACCACCAAAACTTTCTAAAGAATTAGCTAATATTTTCTTTATAAATAGAATTGATTTTGATAGATACTCTTTATAGATCAATTTTGAATTTTATCGATTATTTAACAACAACAACAATTAAAATATTCAGGTTGTTTCACATACAAAAAGAAAATATTATACATATAATCAATCAATGTTGATTTCAAAACACCAAGAGAAAAAAGTATCAATAGATTATTTAAACAATATATAACAACGATTAACAAAAAATACCTTGGTGTCTAGATTTTAAAAAAGATATAGATTTTGATGTAGAGTATGTTATTATAGATAAGGATGAAAGAGAAATTTGGGAAATAGATTATAAAAATAAAATTGCATTAGATGTAAGTGAAATAATAAAACCGGAATCAATAGATAAATTGACAAGATATTCAGGGAAAATTGAAGAATTTTTACAAAAGGAAAGAGGTTGTAAAAACATACACTTTCATAATTCATTTAGATTTCCACCGAGGATTCATTTAAAAAATAATAACCATAATTTAAAAGGATGTAACTTTAATCAATAACAGAATATCAATTAACAATCGCCATGAGGAAGATAAAACAAACGAATTACATCTTTAAAGTAATTTCATTGCATACTAATTAAAATCACCTTTTTTGCAAACATAATGGATCAATCTTAAGGGCTATAACAAACTAAAGTTATGTCAAATCAATAAATGTTTAACAATATCTGTGCTAATATTATAAATGATAATATCAGAGAAAATTCATCTACCAATCATTGTAAAACTTTCAGGCGCCAATCGATGTATATGATCATTTTTTAAATTGAGTAACAATAAAAAAGGTTAAC
>JBQCGN010000296.1:0-5406 GCA_051955655.1 Candidatus Nitrosocosmicus sp.
CATAAGCACTCTGCTGTAGATAATCTTCTCTAATTGATCTAGCAGTATCCAAAATTCCTTTTTCAGGCTCAGGTAAAGCGTCGTAACCAATTAATTGAACAATTTCTTGTAATTCAGACTCCCTTTGTAAAAGCTCCAATGCTTCTTGCCTTAATGGAATCCACTCAGAGGAGACATTATTCTTGTACCAATCAGACATATCGTCTGCATATAAAGAATAACTTGTTAGCCAATTGATAGACGGAAAATGTCTTCTTGAAGCCAAACTTGCATCAAGTGCCCAAAAGACCCTAGTAACTCTCAAAGTATTTTGTGAAACGGGTTCTGAAAAATCTCCTCCCGGCGGCGAAACTGCACCAACTAAAGTTAAAGAACCAACCCTTTCATCAGGAGAGACAACTACTGCTTTACCACCTCTTTCATAAAACTCTGCCAAACGTCTTCCAAGATATGCAGGATATCCTTCTTCACCTGGCATCTCTTCTAACCTTCCTGAAATCTCTCTTAGTGCTTCAGCCCACCTGGAAGTGCTATCAGCCATCAGAGCAACATCATATCCCATATCTCTATAATATTCTCCCATTGTAATACCGGTATAGATACTTGCTTCACGTGCAGCTACGGGCATATTAGAAGTATTGGCAACGAGTATTGTTCTTTCCATCAGTGGTCTTTTAGATTTAGGATCCTCTAATTCAGGGAAAGTGGTTAGGATTTCAGTCATCTCGTTTCCCCTTTCTCCACATCCGATGTAGACTATAACTTTACTGTCTGCCCATTTTGCAAGTTGTTGCTGGGTAACGGTTTTTCCACTACCGAAAGGACCTGGAATTGCTGCTGTCCCGCCTTTTGCGACAGGGAAAAATGTATCAAGAACTCGTTGACCGGTAAGCAAAGGAGATACAGGAGGAAGTTTATTTAAAACTGGACGTGGAACTCTCACCATCCACCAATTCGACAATCCTATATCTACGGATTTTCCATTTGTTTTTACTTTGGCAACATTTTCATTAACAGTATATTTACCTTCTTTGATATCAGTTAGCTGACCTTGAACACCAAAAGGAATCATAATTTTATGCGAAATCAAAGGTGTTTCTTGTACTTCACCTATAATTTCCCCTTGAGAAACACTTTCTCCATTTTTTTTGGTCGGAATAAATTCCCATTTTTTGTTTTCATCTAAAGCAGGAATAAAAATTCCTCTGCTTATAAAATCGCCACTTTTTTCTCTTAAAATGTTAAGTGGACGCTGAATACCATCATAAATAGAAGTTAATAGGCCGGGTCCAAGCTGTATCGAAAGAGGCCTTTTTGTATTGACAACTTTCTCTCCAGGTCTAATACCGGTGGTATCTTCATAGACCTGTATTGTAGCCTTGTTACTCTCCAGACGAATAATTTCTCCAAGTAAACCCATTTCTCCAATACGGACTACATCGAACATTTGTGCATTTTCTAAGCCTGATGCTACAACAACTGATCCTGAAATACGTGAAATGATTGATGTACTTGACATACTACTTTTCAATCCATTCATCAACCCCTTTTAAACATTTATTCCAAGAACACGTCTGGCCAATGAGGATATAGATTCTTCATGAATATCCCCCTTTAGCGAAGGCATAAATAATACCAAAGGATTAATCGAAGCTTCAACTTTTGATTTGAATACCAAAGGAAGAGAGTCGCGAACAAACTGACTTGCTATAATCATTGCAAATTTATTGGATGAAAATACCTTTTCCATTGTTTTAAAAGCTTCTTCTCCCTTACTTACTAAAAATGTTTCATTGATACCTAGGAGCCGGTAACCGATAACAAGCTCTCGTTCGCCGATTACAGCAATAGATCCTGTTGAATGAGACTTTGATTTGGATGACATTAATATAACACCCTTTTTCTTACTCAAAGAGAAGCATTGATTTTATGCGCTCCATAGACATACCATAACGCTTACCGTATGCAATTCTCTTTATATTATCCCATTCGAATTCTGAAAGAAAAATAAAATGAAATACATAACCAATTGAAAGTGCAATGTTCTTTAATTTTTGTACATATTTTGTACTAATAAATTGATCCATAGCTACTTCAAAGTCTATAAGACTATGTGTTTTCCTATAGGTTTCAAGCAAATCTCCCATAATTAGATGCTCTTCTATCCTATTGACAAACTCTTCGATATTCTTCGATCCAAACATATCCAATAACTCACTTAGAGGAATATGTCCGCCTTCAATAAGATGTTTTTTAACTAACTCTCGATCCAAGTTTAAATCTTTTCCTTTTAAGAGGCTCAATATATTTTTTTTATCTATCTGCATTCTAATAACATCTCTTATTATTCCCTCATCACCTTGAAAAAATTTCAGAGAGCCAATTAAATTATTGTAATAGAATGTATAAAGATCTACCATAAGATGACTAAGGTCTCCTGTTTTCTGGAAAGTATCAAAATGTTTCATTATTATAGATCCATAAGGATATTTAACAAGATAATTCACAACTCCTTCCACTCCTGATTGAGACAGAATAATTTTCATTTCATCGTGAGAAATATTGCCAGCTGAAATCCCGGCAGGAAAGTTTCTGCTAGAAACCAAAAAGGGCTCTGTTTCAGTAATAGTACGCCCGATAATTTTGGAAGATAAAATTAATTCGATATTATGTATATCCCATTTTAATAAATAAGCTCTAATAGCAGTTTTCCCATTGAAGGGAACACTTTCTAAAACGATTTTATTGACATCAACAAGATGTCTGTTTAAAGCAACTTCTAAAAGCTCAGGGGGAGAATAAAGCGATGACGCTCTTTCTATTTCAGGACCGTACCAGGTTGGTTCCAGTATTCTGGTCATTTCGTTAACATCCTCAGCTTTAACCAAGTTCTGAATAGCATCTTTAGATAAAAAATTTGTAGAAAGAGACTGCAATCTTCCAAAGGAAGATGCATAAGATGAGGAAGGCATATTACTTCACTAATTTCTCCAATAGAAAACCTTTCACATCGTCTTCCCTGGTCCTTAATAACTCTTCAAAGGTCAAATCAATCTCTCTTGTTCCTGCCTTATCTTCAGCTAAAATTCCTCCTAAAGTATTAATTTGCGCAGTGCTAACAGTAACACTCATTTCCTTGACAATAGGGAGATCATTGGTACGGCAATGTATTATAGTATCATTACCCAAAGTATTTTTTGCGTAATTGACCATTTTCTTTAACAAATTTTTATATTCAGGCTTTTGTACATAGTTTTTCATTTCCTGTTTTATCAGATCAAATGTAGAATCCATATTTTCATTGATTGCTTCAAAAAGAATTTTTTTTGCCTGTAGTCTTGATGCCTCAACTATTCTAGCAAACTCTTTTTGAGATTTTATTCTAGATTCTTCAGCATATTGATTTTGTAACTCCCTAATAGTAGTCTCTTTATTATGCGCAATCTCCGCTTTTTTTTGAGCCAAGTTATTTTCTAAGAGGCGAATTTCTTGTTCCTTTCTATTTTCGATCTCTTTAATAAAAATATCTAGGCGTGCCATCTAAATGCTCGCCGATTAGAGAATACCCAATAACAGAATAATTCCAAGTACGAATCCAATGATCCAAAGAGTTTCAGGAATGACAAAGAAGAACAAAACTTGTCCAAACTTCTCAGGTTTTTCAGCAATAATTCCCATACCAGCAGCTCCGATACCCTGTTGAGCATTTCCAGTACCAATAAGACCGCCACCAATAGCAATGGCCGCAGCGATTGCTAACAATGGTTTTGTCAAATTATTGGTGGTCGATGGTGCAGATGAGGCTTGTGCGAAAGCTTGGTTGAAAGACAATGCAAAAGCAGCCAATGCAAATCCTGTAAGCATTGTAATAACGAACAATTTGGAATAATGATGACGTATCATAATGACAAAATTTATAATTATCACATAATAAGTGTTTTTCTTAAAACCAATTCAAATTTGTGCAGTTTAACAAATTAAAGCAAAAAAACACAGTTTTTTTAATTGATTATTTCCAATGCAATAATAATTAATAACATAATCATTTAATAAAAAGGTAGAGCATGAATAACCTATCAAGGTAATTTCAATTTACTTACATATTTTAAAAAAAATAAATTTTATTCAAATCAAACACATCAATGATAAAACTATGCAGTTATCTACTAAATCAAATAATAAAGTATACGGAAATATCGTATGTAGATTTTGAATTACCTTTTTTATAAAAATATTAAAATATCAATTATTGCAAACTTCAACAATGCAAACGTCATAATTTTTTATTTTACGATTAATAATGTATATAAAATCAAATGCAATTTAAATCAGATTTATTATCCTCTAGCATAGAGTTTATCTAATATATAATATTATTTTATAATGATTTTTTAATAGATTAGAAACGAAAAGAATACTTTTATTTGACGGCGGCAATTTAACTTTATTATGGATTTTATTAATCACCGCATAAAAAAATTAAACCTTGATCCTGATGGGCATTTTGAGTATTTAAATCATATTCCTAAAAAGCATTCAAACGAATTGGAACAACTTAATAACAATTTATATAAAACAATAAAAATGAGGATGGAATATCCAAATGGTAATAATAATGATCAAGATTCCTTTGAAAAGATGTTACAACAGATGCAGGGAAAAGATATATCCAACCTATCTGATTTGACTCAAGAATTCTCAAAAAAAGCTAAAAGAAGTTATGGATAAAAATTCACCTTTATTTTTATCTTTTACTAAAATGTATTTACTCCTAATCATCTGAAAAAAAATAACAAAATCAAACGATCACTGGGCCAAGATTTTTCTTGAAAGATAACAAAATATAATAATTATTCTAACATCTAAATATTGCCTATTTCCGATAATAGTTATATTTCAGCTATAACACCTCTAGTATTTATCTTATCTCTTATTACTATGTCATTAATAATCATAATCCAAATAAAAAAAAATTTAAAAGGAACAAAAATCAATAAAAAAAAATCGACAATATATTTATTGTATTATATATTAATTGTTTTTTATATTATTTACAACTCATTTCTTACTGGCTTGCCTATAATATTACTAATACCTTATATTTTTACAATTATTTTTTCAGGTTTTTTTTCATATTGGTACTCAAAAAGGAATTTGGTATTCTGGCAAGATAAAATTGAAAGCAATATACATGTAAAAGGAGGATTGCTGATTTATTTATTATACGTCTCGGCATTGATCATTAGAATTGCAATAAGCTTTATTTTAATCGGATTTCAAGAAATAAATTTTACTCCAGCGGGTAATATAGTTTTGATAAATCATCCAATAATACATACAAACTCAAATTTCAGAACAATATCATTGATTATTACAGATATACTTGTAATGCTAGGAACAGGTATG
>JBQCGN010000297.1:0-3223 GCA_051955655.1 Candidatus Nitrosocosmicus sp.
TTATTTTCGAAACTTGTTTTACGATAATTCTTAAAATGAGATGGGACCGGCCGGATTTGAACCGACGACCTCCAGCGCCCAAGGCTGGCATCCTACCATGCTAGACAACGATCCCTTTCTTATTTTAAAATTTATTGTCTAATTTTAATCTTATTTTAATTATGTGCGAAATATACACTTATCAAAGTCTTCAATTAAATTAAATATTTATTTATTTACATTAAAAGTGGTTTAAGATTATTAACAGCCTTATATTATTAACAGCTATTATTATTCATAATTTATGGTATTAGAAAATTATGTACTTGCAGGTAAAATTGCTTCTACAGTTAGGGAGAATGCTCGCAAAAAAAAACATGTTGGTAGGACATTATTTGAAATATGTGATTCTATAGAAAATGAAATCAATTCACTTGGAGGAAAACCTGCATTTCCTGTAAATGTTAGTTTGAATGAAATTGCTGCACATTACACTGCTGAACCGAACGATCAGACAAAAGTTACAGATACTGATGTTCTTAAAATTGATTTAGGGGTCCACATAGATGGATATATCGCAGATACAGCTGTTACTGTGTCTTATGACCCAAAATATGAACAACTGATCAATATTGCAGAATTAACGTTATCAGAGGCAATGAAAATTGCAAAAGTTAATACAAAATCAAGTGAAATAGGAAAAACAATCGAAAATACTATAGTAAATAATGGTCTAAAACCTATTCAAAATTTAAGTGGCCATTCTTTAGACCAATATATTGTTCATGCCGGAAGATCTATTCCGAATATTAAAACATTAGGGTCTTCTTTTGCTTTAGTTAATAATCAAGCATATGCTATCGAACCTTTCGTTACAACCAAAGATGGTTTGGGTATTGTTTATGAAGGTAAAATTAAGAATATATTTTCCCTAATTTCTCGAAAACCCTCTAAGAATAAAGAAGCGGATAACTTTATTAGCTATTTATGGGATAGGTTTAAAACCTTGCCTTTTGCTATGCGATGGTTAGTTAAAGATTATGATGAACCTATTTTACGAAATATGATAGAACATTTAATAAAAAGAAAAAACATAAGAACATATCCGATTCTTGTAGAAGGAAATAATAAAATTGTATCACAAGCAGAACATACTTTTTTTATTGCAAATGATATGAATTACATCATTACTAAATAATTGAATATGCATACTCTTCTCAATGTCTATATCTTTAGTATAATTTTCTTTTTTAATAATCTATAGACTATGAATGTAGAATGTAGTGCAATATCGATCAAAATAATTATTTGAACATTTTCTATAAGGTTTTCGATAATAGAATAGTAAATGATTAACTATTTTTTTTAAAACTAAAATAACAAGAGTAGCATCTATCTTTTCCATAAATGACTCCTATATTTCCGCATTCAGAGCATTTTTTTTCGTTATCTACGGTGGAATCCAAGGATTTTATCTTCTGAATACACGTTCCACAAAGAGGGGCATCAAGCTTATGACTTGATATAAAAGCATCTCCACATTGTGAACATCTAAAGCTATATATTTTACCTTTTGGCTTCCACTTTTTAAATGGATTAATCATAAAAACAATTAGTTTACTGCTAACAGACATTTTAATTTAATGACAAGACTATTATACTCGTAAAGATGAGGTGCTTAGATAAACTTTTTTGTTTTTGTTTTCCACCACATTACAATTCTAATTAAAAAAATTCCTATGGATATTAATACTAAAGAAGCAAATAGAAAAAGAGGATTTATTAATTGTTTGAGAATTTGTGGAGCTGTAGAGACAAAAATGCAATTTTTTTCACAAACTTTTACGACAGGAAATATTAACAGGATTGACCCGAATAAAATTAACATAATTACTCCTATAGTAGAAATAACTGCTCCTGTTTTTAGTATATAATCATGAACTTTTAAACGAAAATCCACTGCTTTATTTTTTATTGGAGCAAATATCAAAGTTTGGATAAGTCAATAGTAACAAATCGATATTCTCCTTCTTTTGATACTTTTTTAAAAATTCTGTTATAATATAGAAAGGGCTCTGAACCATCTGTATGCCTATTCCATAACTTATGAATACCATCAAAATATATTTTTCTTTTATTGTTGCCTCTCCTTAGAAGCTCATGTGATAAAACATGAGATATCTGTGCGCAATTGTTATCTGCAAAAAATTTTTCATTCTCGTAGCAAGATGATGACCTATGTTTAGGTCTATACCAAGTTACCATTCCAAAATTTGGTGCATGATATCCTGCTAGAGGACGGCAATCTGTCCAGAATGGTTTAAAATATGGTAGATAAAAGTGAAATGTAGAATCACCCCGTTGTGAATGATCTCTTAAAAGATATGGTAGTGATGGTCTATCAAATATTTTACCTGGTATTATGGGCAGTATATCTGATTCTACTTTTATATCAAAAGCGAACTCATGTCTTATCCACCATTTGAAAAACCTAGTCATAGATGATACATATTCCCAGTCCTCTTCGTAGAGCTGTTTCCATTCTTCATTTTTTGCCACATAAATAAAAAAAAGTTTGTCTAACAATGACTAACATTATCCCTATATAAAAAAAGTTTTTAAGATCTATTAAAGTATTATTATTTTTATAGTTGTTAATTAATAATTAAATACAAAAGGTTCATAATTTGGATTCAATATTACTTTTTCAATGTCATTTAAAAAATTGGGAGCCGTTATACTTTTGGTTTCAAATATGGATACATCGGTTCAATTTTATAACGATGTACTGAATCTACCTCTAAAAAAAAGGTCAGACGACTGGACAGAATTTTTTAATAGAGAAACAGTATTGGCTTTGCATCCCGCAAAACGTAAAGAAAAGCTTAAAGCAGGTCAACATATTTTAATTGGATTTTCTGCAAGTGATTTTGAAAGGACTGTTAAAAATTTGGAAGAAAAAAAAGTCGTATTTTTCAAAAATCCTAAGGACGAACTATTTGGAAAACATGCCATAATAGAAGATCCTGACGGTCATCTAATATCTATTGTAAAATTAAAAGATAACCTACAAGAAGGAGAAGGGTTTGACTTTCTAGGAATGATAGGTGCAGAATAACAATTACTATTTATTTACATGTTATTTTTAGGTCAATTTCTAGCCTACAATTTAGATAGATTAAGTTTCAGCTGTGATATTGCTATTAAAAGCTCAATAGTATTTCTAAAATTATAACAATATTTC
>JBQCGN010000298.1:0-4550 GCA_051955655.1 Candidatus Nitrosocosmicus sp.
ATAGTTTCGGCATCTGCAATTTTAGCTTTTCCCTCTTTTATTAAAGGACTAACAAAGATAACATTTTCTTTTTCTAATTTATGAATATTTTCTATTATAATATTATTTTCATACATTGATTGATGCATAGCAGGGGCAATAATTATTGGAATTTTAGAACCCAAACCAACAGACAAAATTGAGGTTGGCGGTGTGTCATCTATTCCATTTGCAAACTTTCCAATAGTATTTGCAGTAGCTGGATAAACAACTATCAAATCAGACTTACCATAATCTGCCAATACGATATGCTCTAAATTACCAGATAAAGACGATACAACATCATTCCCACTTGCCCATGTAAAATAGTCTTTTGAAATGAATTTTTCAACGGATTTAGACATTACTATACGTACTTCGGCACCATGTCGAATTAAAAGTCGAATCAAATCTATTGTTCTATAACATGCTACACTAGCAGTAACACAAATAACAATTTTTTTATCTAATAATTCGGTTCCCAACGTACCCTTTATATCCTTTGACGGATGAAAGAAAGTATTAATGTCGTCAGAATGCTTATAATCATTATTAATGTTGTCCGTATGCAAACCCCCTTTATTATGCTAAAAATCATAAATGTTTATTATTTATCAGTTTTATCATGTCTTTTAGAAAAAAGATAACTTTCAAATTTTTGCAGCTCTTCTTTTGGCATGGTGAATGAATGTGCCATATCGGGAAATAATCCTGTCTTTATATCATGGACATAGTTTGCTATAGCTTTAGAAAACAGAGAATTAGAATCTAAATAACGTTTAACAAACTTTGGTTTTATATCATCATACAACCCTAACATATCGTGTAAAACAAGTACTTGTCCGTCACAACTACTTCCAGATCCAATACCAATAGTAGGTATAGATAATTCTCTAGAGATTTCAGCGGCAATTTCTGCAGTAACCATTTCTAAAACTAAACTAAACGCACCTGCTTTTTCCAGTTGAATTGCATCATCAAGTAAATCAATTGCAGAGTCAACGGTTTTGCCTTGAATTCTATAACCTTGCCACAAAGGCAATGTCTGAGGCTTTAAACCTATATGACCCATTACTGGTATGCCTTTATTTGTAAACTCCCGTATTATAGGAACAATCTCACTACCACCTTCGACTTTTACCGCATTGCAACCCAATTTAATAAATTTAACAGCATTGGATAAAGCTAAAGACATATCAGAATGATAAGAACCAAATGGCATGTCGGCGACTACAAGAGATCTCTTTGATCCATTTATCACACCCTTACAAAATACAATCATATCATCAATAGTCACAGGAATTGTACTTTCATATCCAAGCATAACCATGCCCGCACTATCACCTACCAAAATTATATCTATATTTGATGCATCACAAATTTTTGCTATAGAGTAATCATATGCCGTAACAACAGATATTTTTTCAGAGAGACTTTTTTTCCGTATAATATCGTTAATACTAATTCTCATTTTATAGAATAAAAAACATATTAAGAGGGGGAGACAGAAAAAATAGGATTAGTGTAAAAGCATTCATGTCTTGGATAACACTTCACCGTTTCTTAATATATCAAGGGACTCTTTAAGTACTTCTACATTATTAAATTGATTAACAATATCCCTCAGTTCTCTTTCTGAGCAATTTCTTTTATTATACTCAATTCGCTCGATCAATTGAGGCACAACTCTAACAATATTATCAATTATTGATATATCAGATGCAAGAGATGTGCGTGACAAAGGATTAAGATCAACACAAACAACTTTTTTGTTCATTTTCTTTAAAGCGATTGTTCTATCTCCATCTTCCAGAGGAACAAAAACAACATCGGCTTTAAGGATACCTTCTTTATCAACTTTACGCCTGTTACTTGAGAGCTCTGGAATCTCAGTCATATTTTTACTTTCAACTCCTAAAATTTTTTGTATTCCATAACTTTTTAATTCATTTGCAATGATCTTTTCTCTATTTTGAATTCTATAGAAAAGGTTAATCTCAACTGAAGATTTTTCCAAAACCTGATTTAATTTACATATCTCTTCGGCGCATAGTGCTGCAGTATTTCCATTTATTGATAAAACGGGATAACGAGCAAGCAAAAATAAAGCAGATGATGCATTTATAGCACGTAGTGCGGGTTCAATGGTCCATTCACCAAGCAAATAATCAAAAGATTCTCCCCTGCCATGTGCAATTAAACCTTCAGGGGCAACAAGACCTTTTTTGAATCCATTAACCAATTTTTCTCGAGTAATCAGAGAGACATAACGAGGATGATCTTTAGGTATGTGTATTTTTTCGTTCATAACGTATTATACCAATCTTGCCCCAAAACTATCGATATCACAAATAAGCAGGCTACCCTCAAATTGTTTTAATATTTGGATTACTTTGGGGATTTTTTCCTTCTTTACAATGGTAAACAAAGTATGACCAAACAGAGCAACGCTACTTTTTATTCCTACTGATTCTAATCTATCAATTGGGTCTTTACAATAACCATTTAGCAGCCCACATTTTTTAGCAAAATCCCTAGATAAGTCTAAGAATTTATCTATTGTAGGATCGCGTATCAATTCAGAAATCATTTTCTTTCCATAAATATTAAGAGGATTATTCGCATCGGCAAAATCCTTTTTCTCTAGCGCATGCTTTGTACTAATGGGCTTTATACAGAGAACTATTACGCAATATTGAGATGATACAGGAATCTTTAATATTTTTCCAATCCCCGGTGCTCCAATCTTTGTACGAATTTCGAATCCACCCATAAATTCAGAAACAACACTTCCTAGACCGGTTTTACATGCAATATCTGCATGATGAGCAATTTGAGCAGATTCTATTCTAGATAAATTCGTATTAAGTGCTTGGTTTAATGCATAGGAAAGACCAAGAGCTGCTGCACCACTTGAGCCAAGACCAAAACCAAGAGGAATTTCCGATTCATGTTCAATCGAGATAAAGACTGGCTTATCAATCATTTTCAAATAACATTCTGCAACAAATTGAGAAACTTTAGCATCAATAGCGGTTTTGCCATTGATGTTTATTTTGTAATTTTTGGCATGGTCATTATATACCTTGACTGTTGTATAGATTCCTTTACTAATACTAAAACCCGAACCAATAGAACCAATGAAATTTGGATTAGTAATTTCAGTGTTTTTATCAGTAGCAAAGAAACCAGTCAAATGGCCGGGACAGAATGACCTTGCTATTGATACTGGTAATTGAGCTACTATAACCATATAATATCTGATTAATATTGAATCAAAATATAAAAATATAGTATAATTAATTTAAATGAATATAAATAAATTATGACTATATATACTAGGACATTGCAACAGATAGGAAGTAGTATTTTAATATCGCTTCCTTCAGAATGGATAAGGAAGAACTTTTTGACAAAAGGAAAAAGTATTAACATTGAAACAAACAATGATAATACAATTTCGATATATAGTAGCAATCAGATTGACGAAATAAAAATTGAATTTGCATACAACATAAATTCTTTTGCTTTAAATATTAAAAATAACAATAATAATAGTAACGAAGGACCAAATATTGGTAAAAGCACTGAAGATATTAGTATTTTGTTAAATAAAATTTTTGGAGCATATCTCCTCGGTTACAATATAATAAATATCAAATCCAAAGAAGCCATCTCATTTGAGGATAGTGAAAACATAAAAAAATCTATTAGGAAATTAATAGGTTTAGAAATTGTAGACGAAAATAATTACAATATCAACTTACAATTTCTTTTAGATGCAAAAACTCTGAACATTGAAAAAATACTAAAAATGATGAACTCGATAATATCAGGTATGTTTAGAGAAACGATTTATTCTATTGGCAGCAATTTTAACAGAGACCTAAAGAAAAAAATTGCAAGTAGGGATGATGAAATCGATAGACAGTATTTTTTACTTGTTCGCCTAATTAGAACCGCAATTATGAATAAAAAATTGGCAAGTATTTTAAATCTTAGTAACATAGATATGTTAGATTATAGAATTGCGGCTAATTTCCTTGAAACTGCAGGAGATTTAATAACTGAACTAGTATCATATTTAACAGAAGTAAAAGAGGACATACAGCTAGTAGAATTGATAAAGAAAACAGGATATTCGCTTGAAGAAATGCAAGTTTATTCGATAGAAGCATTTACAAAAATGAGCAGGGACAAGGCTTTTAAAGTAATTGAAAATTATGAAGATTTCAAGAGATCGCTTTCTGAGATAAAAAAAAATATCAAAACCAATAAAGAGATACTAACAAATGAAACATCATTAATGGCAGTTGTAAACATTATTTCTTGTTTAGATAAAATAGCAAAATGCTGGATAGATATAACAGATCTTGCTAAACCAACGTATTTGATCAAACCATAAAATAATTAACTTTTTTATTTATTTTGCCCTCTTTTGCTACCTATCTCTTTTTCCAGAAACAAATTCAAGGAAGTTATGCTTTGCGGCTGAATAAGGCATCTGAATTGGAGGGTGTTTAAAACAATAC
>JBQCGN010000299.1:0-8737 GCA_051955655.1 Candidatus Nitrosocosmicus sp.
TAAATTTTCTTAAAATGGTGTAAACATCTATATTATTCCATCTTTAATTTTTTCTAAAAGAGTATCTATGGATATGCCATCATACTCTTTTTCTAAAAATGCGTTGAAAATTCTTAATCTGTAAAGATATTCTTCTGCTGTAGATTTGTTCATGATATTTGTATTTTCAAAATAATCTCTAACTGATGGATGATTAAGAAGTTCAATGGTATCGGCATTTTTTACAAAAGGCATTTATAAATATTAATTACATATAACTATAAAAAGAATTTGTATTTACAATATAATATTCATAACCAATCTTACTATATATTATAAAACAATATACCGTATTTCAATATTAATGTCAATAAGTATTCATCAAATTGAGACTAATCGAATTTAATACAATTTGTTTTCATTATTTGAATATAAAGTTCATCGATTTAAATTTCTAACTTAATTTTATAATCATATTTTATATTCATCCATATCAATCTGCTTTTTATAAACAATAAAATAAATAAAAAGTTTATTTCTTGCAATAGTTTACAATTCGATATTATTAAATCAATCTTAATAATAAGAAAGAATTGAGTTTATTTAAAACAACGAATCAATTGATTTATATCAATTCAAGGAATTTTATATCTAAAACTCTTCTAAATTATTTATTGAATTTAAAAAAGACTAATCACATATAATAAAAATATTAAAAGAAAAGATGATTATCGAGTTATTTTCGTTATACTCATAAGTTTTTTTAAATATATACAATAAATAGTACAATATGATCCTCTTTTTTTCTAGTCCAATCGGCTTGGGACACATTACTAGAGATATAGCGATAATCAACAAAATTATAGAATTATATGAATATAACAATTTTGAAATTGTTACAGGATCCATAGCTTTTGATTTCATTTCTAATTGGAACAGAACATTATTTAGCAATATGATATCCATTTATAATTTGTACAATCCGCCCGTTTTTTCTATCTCATATGGAAAGCTAAATCACGGTTTTCTATGGCTATTAAGATATATATATTATTATACAAATTGCAAAAGAATTTTGAAAAGATTTCTCAGTAAAGAAAAACACAACTTTAGAAATAAGAACAGGGATAATTCCAATTTAATAATAAGTGATGAAGATCTTGCCTCTTTAAGTGTTATTAAAAATAACAAAACGAAAAGGATATTTATAACAGACATATTAAATACCGAATTTAGTAAATCTTTTGTATTTTCAAAATTTGAAAAAGTTCTCAACCATCAAATGTATGAATTGATTAAAAGTTCAGAATCAATAATAATTCCAGAAACTGGCCAAAATAAAGACAATTTTTTTTACGTAGGACCCATCGTCAGAGAAGTTGATGGCACAAGGGATGAATTACGCAAAAAGCTAGTATTTGAAAAAAAAACCATCTTAGTTTCTCCAGGAGGAACGACAGCTGGTTCTTATTTGTTAAAAAAAACTATAGATTCTTTTAAGAGATTAAAAAACAATTACGAATATGATTTGGTGATTATATCAAATCCAAAAGTTCAAACACCAAAATTGAGCTCAAATTGTAGATATATAGGACTTCAAAATAATGGTCATGAATACGTCTATGCGAGTGATTTGATAATATCACTGGCAGGTAAATCCACTATTGATGAAAGTATAGTTTACGGAACCCCCGGCATATTTATTCCAATAAAAGATCATTTCGAACAAGAGCAAAGAGCCAAATCGTTAGGTTTCCACTATAATGACATTTATAGATTAGAAGAATTGTTAGAGGCAAAACTTTCACATACAATAAATAAAAGATTAAAAAGAGTAGAAAACGGAGTGTCGAAAGCCGCCAATATAATATATCAAGTCTTGAATAATTAATAACTGGATGAATCCATTGATTTTGTATTGGAGCCTTTGATAATAGTAAAATTTGGTGGTTCAGCATTAGGAACTGATGGAATTAAAATTCCCACGGTAATAGATAGAATCAAAGAATTAAAAGAAAATGCAAAAATTGTTTCTGTTTTTTCAGCTCCACTTACAAATTATGAAGGGAAAAGACTATCAATGACTGATGTTGCTATCAGGATATCTAAAAATTACGCTTCACTAAATCCAGTTGACATAGACATCTTAAAAAATGTTTACATAAAAATCTCCGAAAAGTACTTGTCAGATGATTATAAAATAAAATTCAAATCAGATTTAGAAAAATTTAATAAAATTGTACTAGTATCTCTTAAAAATGTAGCTGAAAATAGGAGATTTGTAGATGTAAGTAGATCCAGAATACTTGCATATAGCGGCGAAATTGTTACATCAAGCTTAATGAACTATATATTAAAAAGTAATGACATTAACTCTGAAAATTTAAGTCTTAATGAATGGCCAATAATTACCGATGATAATTTTGAAGCAGCCAATTTTATGTTGGATGATTCTAAAAGACATTTGGATCCACTATATGACATGCTAAAAAGAAAGGATGTGATATGCATAGGAGGATTCATAGGAAAAACAATTGATGGTTTGGAAACCACTTATGAAAGAGGAGGCTCAGATAGAACGGCTGCCGATCTAGGAATTTTATTATCTTCAAAATATAAAGTTACTATAGATTTTGAAAAAGACAATGCAGTGTTGAGTGCTGATCCTAAAATAGTTACAGACAATTTGCACTATGTTGAGTCCCTTTCCTATAACGAGGCCAAATTAGCTGGAATGTTTGGCATGAAAATATTAGATCCAGTGGCCATAAAAGACATAGACGACAATAGTTTAGACATACCAATTATAATAACAAATCTTGCTGATCCAAACCGCATTACAAAAATAAAAAAACAGATACCAATAGAAGAAGCAGAAAAACAACCGAAAATTAAACTAGTGACTGGAAAAAAGAATTGTGCGATAGTTAGGATGGAATCTATTTCAGCCTCACATCTTGTAGCCCTATTAGAAAAGCAAAGACAATATCACGATTTTATAAAATTATCACCATATATACAAGATAATAGAGAAATAACCAGGTTTTTGTTTTTGGATGGGGATTATGTAAAACGTCATGAGAAGATTTTTAGGTCATTTTATCCGAAGGTAGAAATGGTATACGACAGAGGCGTTGTGACTCTAATCGGAGATTTAATGTGGAAAGTACCCAAAATTGTTTCAGAAACAAGTAGCACAGTAAGCCAGCATGATATAAATATACTAAATATCGATGCGCAAGAAGAAACTTCAAGAATTCTCATACTGGTAAAAGACAATAGTGTAGAAGAAGTGGTAAAATCGATCCATTCTAAAGGTACAATTATAAATTGATTAGATTCAACTAATGAAAATTAATCATGTCAGCAATTAAAAAAAAGATATGGTTAGATGGAAATTTAGTTGACTATGACAAAGCCCAAACCCATGTTCTAACACACGCATTGCACTATGGAACAGCAGTATTTGAAGGCATCAGATCGTATAATACAAATAATGGAATCGCAATTTTTCGACTCGATGATCATCTAAAAAGACTTTTCAATAGTGCTAAAGCATATTTTATGAATCTTGAATATAACAGAGAAGAAATCAAACAGGCTTCAATTGACCTGGTAAAAGACAATGATCAAGGAGAATGCTATATCAGAATAATTGCATATTATGGATATGGCAAATTGGGTGTCAATCCCCTTCCCAACAAAGTCTCTATAGCCATAGCTGTATTAAATTGGAGCGAACATATAAAAAAAGAAAATGCAGAGGAGGGTATTAATACAGTTGTTTCATCGTGGATGAAAACTGATACTAGATCAATACCGACACATGCCAAAGGTATTGCAAACTATGCTAATTCGGCATTGGCAAGAATGGAAGCAATTAAAGCCGGTGCAGATGAGGCAATAATGATCAATTCAGGAGGATTTGTTGTTGAGGCCAGTGCAGAGAATATTTTTTTTGTAAAAGATAATTCTGTTATTACACCTCCTAAATCCAGTGGAGCATTAGAAGGGATAACCCGTGATACAGTTATTGAAATAACAAAGCAAAAAAAAATACCCCTAGTTATAGATAATATTTCAAGGGACGAACTGTATTATTTTGACGAAGCTTTTTTGACGGGTACTGCTTCAGAAATAGTCCCGATTGGTAAAATTGATCATAGAATTATAGGTCAAGGAAAAATTGGTCCTTTAACAAAAGAAATAAAGAACCACTACGAACAAATAGTAAGAGGTAAAAGTAATAAAAACAATTCATGGTTAACTTTTATTAATTAAAAGTAATAGGTTTTGGTAAAGTTATAACATACATAAATAAAGAGCACAATTTGATAACATATCAAATAAAAAATCATCTTTATAGCATTAATATCAACAGTATCACTCAAGTGAGATAATTTTTTAACATAGTTATATTTTGTTACTATAAGATATTATTCAAAATATTTGAAAGATCCTGTAATACAGTCAATTTTAAAAATCATAGATGTAGTCTAAAATCAAGAAGAAATAAAATTATATATGCGTTACTTTGATAATGAACTATACACTCTCGATAGAGATTCAGCATATCTAAATGACGTATTAAAGTGGCCACCATTGAATTGATTGTACTCATGATTAATTCCAAGCTGTTTGCACTTTTCACTAAAAATTTTTGTTCCTATGAAGAGGTTAAATTCATCATATATACCACAATCAAAAAATAATAAATCTAAAAGTTTTAAATTGTCTTTAAATTTATCTATCATACATATAGGATCATGTAATTTCCATTTTATCCATATTTTTTTATCTATTTCTCCTGTTCTCAAATTAAATGGAAGACTTACTGCTAATTTATTTTCATTTATTTTTTCTTTCGGAGAATAATGAGCAGCCATAGATAAAATATTTAATGTAGTAAAGTCTTTTTTTTCTACTTTGTTTTCTTTTCTCCAAAATCTTGTTAGCCATTTATCTGGACCGCCTTCTTCCTTAAGCATTTTAAAAGCTACAGGAAAATCGGGAAGGTAACAATATTCAAATGCAGAATCAAACGAATGTGCAGCTACTGCATTAAATAGTTTTGGATTTTGCATTCCAATTGTTATTGCTCCATAACCACCTGAAGATTTTCCTAACAATGCATTTTTAGTTACATTAAATTTTGAATTTATATATGGAACAATTTCGTCAACTAAATAATCTCTATAATTTCCTATGGCATTAGAATTTATATATTGACTACCCCCAAGTTTATTGAAGCAATTAATAATAACAATGATCATTTCGCCACATTTATCATCATCAATTAAATTTTCCAAGATTTGCAAAATTGTGAAAGAAAATGGATTGCTATTTAGAATAGAATAATTATTATTTCCAAATGAAGGTAATAAAAAAACAGTAATATATCCCTTTGAATAACTCATGGAATAATTCTTTGGTAAATATACCAGCAGATCCCTTACATATGAATCTTTTAATGGATTGTTTTTCAAAACCTCGCTTTTAAATCGAATTGTTTTAATTCGTCCTTTCAATTATTTATCCATAACCAGGATATCTTTCTTTAATTTTTTTCTTCAGATTTATAGATAATTTTTCAGATACATTTTTTTGGGAAGAATTCTTATCAATGATATTTTTCTCGGTAAATAAAAAAGGACCAAAAAGATAATCTTCATCTTTTACAGGAACTGTTGGTTCAAGCGAACTCAAAATCGAATTCAATTCTTTATTTATATAATCCACATCTTTCCTGGATATAGCATCATGCTCCTGAGAAATTTTTTTAAAGAAATTCATTAGTAATGGCGGATCAATTTTTCTATATCCAAATGGAACTATATCTTTATTGATGATTTTTTTCATTTTTGTTAACTCCATATCAACTTTTGTTCCCATTATTATTGGAAACGGTTTATATAATGAATCAATTTTTAATTGCCATACTTCATCAGGATTTGTAATTGTTGCATCAAAGAACCCGTCATTCATAGATGTTGTGGATACAATAAAACTCCAATTTTTAGGGTTAACAGAATATTTTTTAAATATATCTTTAGCTAAAATTTTATCCTCCAATATTTCCATACTATAACTTGTAGATCATTTAATAATAGGTTTGCGATTAGATTTAATTTTAAAAATTGTATCATTTCTTAAATATTTATTATTCTGTCCAGAGTAGCAAAAGGAGGACTTTTGCCTGTTAGTTTAAATAAAGTTGAATTTCCCTTTTTCCCATCTTCTACTATGTATTCTAATTTTTTTAATATAGCTAAACTTATCTTTCCACGCTGTCTATTGTTTCCACAAGCCTTCCTTTCAATATCCTGTAAATCCTGTAAAATAAAAGCCCCTTTCTTTGATCTAGACAACTCTTGGCAAGCTCTCCATAATTTTGAGATGTTAGAGTGGTTTTGCCTTAAAGATCCCATATGCAATATTTTGGAATACTTTGTTGTTATAATTTGAGCAGCAAAATCCAGATCATCAGTTTTCTTGTAATATATATTATATATACTTCTTTTCCTTCGAGGTTGCTCTTCTATATTAAACCAAAAAGCATATCCTTCTGGCTCCGAGAAATATTGATTTACACTTTCAGGTTCTTTTTTGGTATTAGAATCATAAATCCAATTTCTAGAATCATTTAATATTATTTGGGCATCATTTAACCTTTCGTAATTTACAATAAACTTCTTTCTTTTGTTTGTTTCAAGTCTTAATAAAAGGCCATTATCAACTAATGCATTTAAAGCAATAGTTAAATTATTTTCATAGTGTCTTCCAGACAATTTCTTTATCTGGTCTTCAAACAAGACATTATGTACTCCTTCTCCAATAAGATTATACAAAATCCATCTTTTCCATTCTGAAATAGTGGCCACTTTATTCTCCCAAAGCTATAACTTACAGATTTTAATTATATATTAAAACGTTATGCCAGATTTTTTTATTAAAGTGTATAAGATACAGCACCATTCTTAATGTTAAGATAAATTGGATACAAATTGTATTATCAAGATAATTTTTTAAATTATTTAGAATCGATTCTATGTAGTAAGCAAGTCCAATACATTGATAAAGGCCATCAAAAAATTTTAGATTTATTAAATGCATACATATACTAACAAACTTTAGTCTAAGACTACAAACATTCCATTTAAATTGTTGTTATTAAACAATATTTAAGATATAGCATAAAATAACAAGATAAAGGAGTTTACACGTCGATCAGATCAACAAACATGTATAATTTAGTAATCTACTCTAAAAACTCATCAATTTTAGATTGAATCTGTCCATGTATTTCCTCTATGCTGTTATTACCATTGATATTAATTAAGCCATATTTTGATCCGATCTTTTCAAATTCTTTTTTTAACATATTCTGATATTTTATAAATGAATCAAAGATATCATTTGAGATACCCATATCTAAGCCCGATTCATAATAATCAAGAGAATAGTTTTTTTGAAAAACTCGGTGAATCAAATTATATGGATCTACGTCTAAATAAAACACTAGGTCTGGCTGAATTGCAAAACTAAATAGATTATGTAACCAGTTTTTATTTACCCCCCTAATAGAACTTCTAGCTATGAGAGTATAGATATATCGGTCAGAGATCACAATAAAACCTGCTTTTAATGCAGGTATGATTTTATTTTCTAGCTGATCTGCAAAATCAGCTGCATAATATAAAGTCATTGTTCTTCTCCCCATTACAAAGTTCTTTTTTGCTTCCAAAATTCCTTTAGAAATAAGATCTGACCTTCTTAAACCTGCATTTAGTACAGCATGTCCATCGGATTCAAGTTTTGTAGTTATTTTTTCTATTTGGGTACTCCTACCAGACGCATCAGGTCCCTCTATCACAATAAATGATCCTTTTAGATCTACATCGTGAAGGTATTCTATGACAGAATCTATAAACCTTATTTTACTGCCACCAGGTTTACTAATACTAATAGTATCAATACTACTACCACCCGTGACATCACTATTGAGAATGTTGCTACTAGTATTATTATCGCCATTATTACTGATTTCTTTGACATCCAGAGATTTCAAATTCAACTTATTTTATCAAGATCCTCTTTCTTGCACGGTTTTTTCATTACTACTTTTTTTACCTTATTCCTTTGGATGTAAGAATTTCCAAAACGTATTTTCTTGCGATATTTTGTTGTTTTTCAATCTCCATTGTACCATCTATCACGGTAAACATTTCTGATTTTGCTAATAGTTCATATTCATCAACGATCTTTCCTTGGAAAATTCTATAGCTTTCATACTCATCCTTGCTCAACTTTAGATCCATTCCTGCTTCATAGTATTTTAGTTTAGGTCTTCCGGAGATGATTCTATTTACAGCTATTTCCGTAGGTACTTTAAAATAAAAAACAATATCTGGTTTTATTGCATAATCATATATATTTTGCACCCATTTTTTATTGCACCCTCTTACAATATCTCTAGCAAAAGCAGTATAGATATACCTGTCAGCAAGTACGACATAGCCTGCTCTGAGTAATGGGTAAATATTTCTTTCATACCTATCTGCAAAATCTGTCGCATGTAAAAGTGAAAAGGTGGTAGGAGTCAGCAGGGCCTTTTTTTTGCCTTTAGAAGTTATTTCTTTGACAGATTCAGAAGAATTCCATTCAGTAAAAAAAACACTATATCCTTTTGATCTTAGCCATCTATCTAGTAGATGAATCTGTGTAGATTTTCCAGAACCATCTATTCCCTCTACCACTA
>JBQCGN010000300.1:0-5851 GCA_051955655.1 Candidatus Nitrosocosmicus sp.
CTCTATGATTTAGGTTACAATAATCAATTCTCAATGAATAATCATCTCAATCAAACAACCTCTTTATATAAATCAGGCAGTGAAATTGCAAAATTCTATGCTGAAAGAGGAGTAATTAGTGAATATCCAAATATCTCTGAATTGGTTGATCCAGTGTTTGTCAATGCTTTGTTGAAACTAAACAATACTAGATAGCATAGGAAAAGGAAAATATTGAAAATAAGATCAAAATTAATAGTAATTTTAATTCCCCTGGTATTTTTATCAATATTTTTAATTTCATATATAGGTGTTGTAAATTTTACAAGATCTATTCAATCCGAAATAATCAATGAGTTAAAATTGGTTGCAATTAATTTGATGGACAAGCTTTCAAGACAAATGTTTGAAAGAACTGCAGATATAACTTTCTTATCTAATAACAATATTTTATCAAATTCCAACATTACCCTATCGGAGAAAATGAATTATCTTCGTTCGATGGAAAGGGCGGTTAAAGCTTATTCATCTATATCTATATATAATAAAAGCGGCTTTAAAATTGGTGATACACGAAATGTACTAATAGGGGATAACGATTATCAGCAGAAGTTTTTTCAAGAGGCCATAAAAGGAAAAACATATTATTCCCCTATTCCAACCCTAACAAAATCTCTAAATCAATATGTAATCCAATTTTCTGCGCCTATTTATGGTAAAAATAAAGAATTCCAAGGAGTAGTAGTGGCTAACTATCCAATAAATAAAATAAACGATATATTCAATAAAATAGTATCCCCTCGTAATCAAATAGATGTGAATTCCAACCTAATAAAATTGGATTTGATTTCTAATAATGGAACAATAATTTATTCAAATTATGATAGAAAATCTATATTGCACACTAAACCAGAAATTCAACAATTAGTTTCAAAACATATGATTCAATCTGATTTAAATTTAATTAACAATAATGTCGACAATAGCATATTAAATGGAACAGAGTTATTCGTTAGTGCATCTCAAGGAGATGGTTATCTGGATTATAAAGGCAGTGGGTGGATTCTTATTCTCAGGGAAAATACAGGTGCAGTGTTTTCGGATGTACAAAACATTGTTAACCAGTCTATCTTTGCATCAACAATAATTATAATAATTTCAATAATAATTATATTGTTAATTGCTAGAAACATTTCTACACCCATCTCAAAGCTTATGAAAAAGGTTATAGAATTAGGTAAAGGCGATTATTATTCAAAAATAGAAATTAATAGTTCTGATGAAATAGGAGAACTAGCAAGACAATTTGATTTAATGAGGCAGGAATTAAATAAAGTTAATAGTAATTTAAACAAACTCGTAGAAGAAAGAACAAGTGAATTAAAAAACGCTAATGAAGTTTTAAAATCAAAGGAGGATAATTTAAGGAAATTGAACAAAGAATTAATTAATGCAGATTTAGCAAAAGAAGAATTTATGTCCATGGTAAGTCATGAATTGAAAACACCCCTGGTTCCTGCAAGAGGTTATTTGGAAATAATGCTTCGACAAAAAAAAACTGGAATTCTAAATGACAAACAAAAAAAGTTTGTAGATGTAATTTATAGAAATATTTTAAAATTAGAATATCTGGTAAACGATGTTCTAGAGGTTTATAAGCTTGATATAGGAAAGTTAAGATTCTCCAAAAAGTTAGAAAATATAAATGATTTGATGAAGTCAATTGAAACTGAATCGAGGATATTGATTATGGATAAAAAAATAGATTTAACTTTTAAAGTATTAACTGATAAAAACGATTATATTTTATGCGACATAAAACGGATAGAACAGGTATTCTCAAATTTGATCAAAAATTCAATGGATTTTGTTCCACTTGATTTAGGTAAAATAATGGTAACGGTCGATAGACATGAAGATGGCAAATCTATTAAATTTTCAGTTTATGATAACGGTCCCGGTATTCCCCCCGAAGAAGCAGATAACCTGTTTCAGAAATTCTATCAGATTGATACCAGCGAAACTAGAAAACATTCAGGCACAGGATTAGGACTAGTCATCTGCAAAGGTATTATCGAAGCTCATGGAGGCAAAATTTGGATTGATAAAGAGTATACCACTGGAGCCTCTTTCGTATTTACCATTCCGCTAGCAAAAGGTAAAGAAAAGGGGGGTCTAGATATAACTTTATGATTAATCAAACAACAAGAGAAAAAAATATGCCAGAAAGATCAAGGGTTCTAGTAATAGATGATAACAAAGATATTACAGAAATGATTAAAGATTTTTTTGATTCAGAAGATATAGGGTGTAAAATAATTAATGAAGGTAAAGAAGGTTTAGATGAGATTAGAAAAAATAATGGATATTATAATCTGATACTATTGGATCTAACCATGCCTGATTTTAGTGGATGGGATGTTTTTAAGAAAGTAAAGGAAGAAGACCTTTTGAAATCAAATAACATTATAATCTTTACTGCATCAACAAAAACAAACAATGAGATAGGTGAAATGATAAATGAAGGCGCAAAATTCGTTCTAAGAAAACCATTCTCGCTTAATGATCTGATATCAATCGTAGACAAATATACTAAATAACAAGGAAAAAATAAAATGCGACAGTTCGCAATTTTAAAGTAGAGATACCGCAAGACAGCAAGTTTTTCATATCCACTAATTTTCAAAGTATTGTAAAACAAATTATTTATTTACTTTGGTATCTCTTTATATAATAGAGTAATTATTTATATGTGTCAGACATAATAGTCTTATATCGAATTTAAAAGTAAGTGAAATATTTGATTCCATACAAGGTGAAGGGCCGTCTACCGGTACACCGAGTATTTTTTTACGTCTTTCAACCTGTAACCTCAAGTGCTCATGGTGTGATACAAAGTATACTTGGGATTGGGAAAATTATGACATCAATAAAGAAATAAAGGAAATGGATGTTGAAGAGGTAGTAAGAAGAATAAATCATTCTTCCAAACTGTCTAATATCGTAATTACTGGAGGTGAACCACTTTTACAACAGGATAAATTAGTTTTACTACTAACATTCCTGAAGACCACAAATAGGGAAAACGAATTTGATCATCGCCCCTTTAGGATTGAGATTGAAACCAATGGAACTATCAGGCCACAAAATAAACTAGTTAAATTAATTGATCAGTGGAACATTTCGCCAAAAACATCAAATTCCTTAAATGACATACAGGGTATAAATTTAGACAAATTTTATAACAAATCTTTGCCTTATTTCAGAAACTTGGAAAATGCGTTTTTTAAATTCATCGTAGATAAACCAGAGGACATAAAAGAGATTGATGAGTTAATAAAAAAATATGAACTGCCAAATAAAAGCGTAATTCTAATGCCTCAAGCAACTACAAAAGAAGATCTTTTGAAGAAAAGTATGTGGCTTGAAGAATTTGCCAAAGAAAATGGCTACACAATGTCGACCCGACTACATGTATTATTATGGGAAAATCAAAGAGCAAAATAATCTAAATAACAATTATAATTAATCGACTAAGCAAATAATTTAAAATACATCGTTTTCTAATTGCTTATTAAAAAAGAACAATATATAATATTACTAATATTATAAATTAATTTAAAAATATAAATACTTTTTATTGACTTACTAAAAGAATAAGACAAAAATTGAAAACCAGACTAGGAATGACGTTTTATATAGATTATGCACACAATCTACCCGGTCATTTACGTTGTGGTAAAGAACATGGTCACACCGCTAAAATACTAATTGAAATTGAAGGCGAGGTGAAAGGAGGGCCTCATTATAAAGATAACATGCTAATCGATTTTTCCGATATGAAGAAAATTTGCAAAACTGTTCTCAATGAATTAGATCATAGAAATCTAAACGAGTTATTCGTTATGCCTACTTCAGAAATCATCACTAATTGGATTTATACTCAACTAATTGATAAAATTCCCATAGTCAAAGTAATTTTTTTTGAAGGTGAAGGAAAGTGGTGTGAAGTAAGTTCATAAATTTCAATATTTATATTTTTGTCATCTATAGCATAATCTGTAAAAAGACTTGATAATTTTTTTTAGATGATATGAAATATGATAAACACTAATCACAAAACTCATGAATAAATATTTAGGAATATCACCAGTTGTTTATAACAAGCCGTTCTAAAGTTTAAAATAAACGAGATCTAAAAATAACTCTTTAATTGTCACCCATTATTCTTAACGATAGTAAAACATTGCGAACAACTTAAAGAATAAGAACCATCGCTGTTTTTTCTAGATTTTATTGTACAGTTTTTGCATTGATCAAACGGACAATAATCACATTTTCGTAATTCATTCTCGCAGATAAATTGGTTACATAATCTACAAATTTTAATATGTTCGTTACAAGCTGTATTATTGCACTGCTGACATCTCTGAATAACTTTGCCTCGTGTTAAAAGTATATTTTTTTCGCATACAATACATATTTTTTTTGCTGATGGCATTATATTTATTCCTTGCATAATACTACAGAATCAAACCTAAAATCGTATCTTTATTGTGAAATCAACTTAAGTTTTGAATAGCCCATTAAAATTATAATTACACCGTTATTGATAAACAATTATAAAAAACCTGCCATTTCCAACAAAAAATCAACTTATTATCATATATCATGGACTTTTTTTTAGAAAGAATGTTTTACATGTTAAACAAGTTCATTACATGTGATGATCACATCTATAATGTCCTCCTTACTAATACATTAAATGAAAGGAATTTTGTTTGACATGGATGGAGTATTGATTGATGCAATGCCTTATCATGCAGAAGCTTTTAAAATTGCAATGAAAGAAAAAGTAAATCACGAAATAGATGAAAAAAATATTTTCTTGTTAGAAGGTATGCCTAGCTCAGATCTAGTTAAAGAACTTTTTAAAATAGAGAATATAAATCCTGATAAAAAAAATATACAAGATGAAGAGAGCCTTGCAAAAGAAATAAGCAGTAGAAAAAGTCAGATCTTCAAAGAGATTCAAAAAGCTGAATCGTTTGAAGGAGTTAAGGAATTAATAAACTCTTTGAATTGTAACAATTGTTTAAAAGCAATAGTCAGTGGAGCATCCAAACAGGAAGTAGAATTTCTTTTGGATCAAAATGGAATAAACAATTTTGACATTAAAATAACGGGAGAAGATTTGGAAGGTGGAAAACCAGATCCAGAACCTTTTCAAACTGCGCTTGATAAATTAAATCTAAAACCATCAGATGCAATAATAGTTGAAAATGCCCCATTGGGTGTAAAATCTGCAATAAGAGCTGGTATTAGATATATAGTTACACTAAACAATACTCCTCTTGATCTATCCGATTTTAAAGATGTTTTGCCCCCAAATGATGAAGGAGTCAGCGACATAGTATACCAAGATACAAAATCCGCCAGTACGTTTCTAATCAAATGGTGTTGCGAAACATAAGATTTTTTTGTCGCGGTACAAATAACCATGTAAATTTTTATACAAAACAATAACATTTAGCACAAAATTTGCCACAGATAAATTTATGAAATATGAATATAAGAGCACTATTATAGAAAATCGAAAACCTGATTAGGTTATTTAGCAAGAAATAATCTTAAGGTATCAATTAAATTTACTTTTGTAAATATTATACATTTTTACAAAAATTAAATCTGTTAATATTTTAATTATAGTATAGCGATTCCCAAATGGAGTATTTAAATTAAAATAGCCATTTCTCTTTAAAAGTCATAAAAAGCTATTTTGCAGTAACTTATTATATAATTGCAATGTAGTTTTATATAATATATTCCCATTTAGAATTTTAAATAAATTAAAAAGAATAAAAACTATTTG
>JBQCGN010000301.1:0-3394 GCA_051955655.1 Candidatus Nitrosocosmicus sp.
ATATTATAGAGAAATAAAGCAGTGCAAAGAAAAGATAAGAAGGATATACTATTCATTTATTATTTTGAATTTGATTGGGGTATTAGACAATGAACGTATAACAGCACTTAACTCCATAGCTCAAACGATATACAAGTTACAAGAAATAAGTGAGGTTAATCACAAAAGGAGCATTGATAATGTGATAGATATCATTAACCAGATAGTAAATAAAATATCACCATAGAATAATATTTGTGATTTTATCAATAAAATGGATATAAAAAATCACATTCTATAAAAAGTTATATCACACTATATCATAGATAGTATGATATGGATGTTGTATCATTACTTTTCCTTAATATCATCATTCCATTTAGCCTTAGTTTGATTATTACTATATCAATCATAAAGTTTTACAATAAAATAGAGCATAACAAAAAGATAAAGCATGAATTGGAAGTTAAAGTTCTTCAAATCGAAAATCAACTAAAAGAACAAAGAGAAAAAAGCAACTTTCTTGAAGAGCAAATAGAAATTGTATTATCTAGAACGAATCAGACCAATACGACATTAAACCTCATTAATAGTTTAATAACAACACTACATCAAACCATCATCAATAAAAGCATATCACAATATGACATGACATCATCTGACCTAAATCATGTAAGAATCTCAAATATCAATCAATCACAAAGACAAATAGATAATGATTTATCACTACAAACACAGGTACAAACCTACGATAATAATCATAGAAACAGTACTGTTGAATATATATTAAAAAAACTAGAAAATAACTCATTAACAACCAGAGAAATACAAAAACAGATAGGTCGGACTAGGGAGCATACATCAAGACTTTTAAAAAAATTATCTGACGAGAAAATTTTAGAAAGAGATATGGCTACAAAGCCATTCAAGTATACCATTACAAATGAAGGTCGTAAACTGTTGATAAAACATTATGCTTCAAAAAATTCTCATCATTCTGATGTTCCAAAGAATATTGAGAATTTATCAGATGAGTTGAAGACGAGTTAGATTGAATATCCTGAGAAACTAAATCGGTACTAAGATCCTTTGATACCCTTATCAATTTATATAACCACTCTTTTCCTCTCTTTACTCTTGTCAATTTACCCTTTTCATAATATCTTGATAAATAAGTTGAAATTAAACTCAGTTGTAATTGATCACCATAATTGCTTTCGTATGAATCAGCAACATTTGAAGATGTAAAGGAACTAAAAGCAAAATTATTTTGAATAAGAGTCCATACTTTTGATTCGATGGAGTTTAAGAGGTGATTATTGTTATTCTGATTGTGGTTGGTATTGTTTATATTTTTTAATGTATTATTAGATAAACCGTAGTCAGTATTACTCAAATTACTATTTTCTTCTTTTGATATATTTAATGATTCGACCAACTGTAGGACTTTTTGAATTTTGTCTTTTGATAGATTGCCCTCTAAAGATAAATTATATCTTCCTCCATCATCATCTTCTAATTCTATTTTTATCTTCTTCTTTCCAGTAGACAACCTATCGTCTCTGTTAACATGATAATTAATGTGAACTTAACAGTTGGGAGTTAATTTTGATAACCATTAGCTAAGTTTTTTTTAGCTAAATTACGAGAGAATAGACAAGGTTTGAAAATCTAAATGTTAATTAAAATAAATAATTTTAAATGAAGAAGTCTCCAGTGGAAATAAAGGGGTTGATTCACGATTATTATCTTTGTGAAAGATAAAAAGAAGTCTCCAGTGGAAATAAAGGGGTTGATTCACGATTATTAACAAATATTATTTATCAGTTAATCACATTGTTAAATCAAGAAAGGTATTCCCAGACCCCTAGGTTTCTCTTGCAACTCTATCATAAATTGATATTAAAATCAAATAATAATTTTAATATTATTAGTCTATAATATTTGATTATGGGATTTAAAATTAAATGTAAATAACAGTTAACATAAATTAACATGTTATTATCTTTTAGCGTTCGAATAGAAAGCAAGGGGTGTCTGTGTTAACATCTTAAAATAAATGTGGGAGAAATAGACTTGGATTCGGATTATTTAGATAATATTTTTGAAAAAGCAGTATTTGGGATTAATCTAATTAAAAATAGAAAAACATTAACCATAGATTATGTTCCTGAAAAACTTCCATTCAGAGATGAAGAATCGAAAACCATTGCTCAAGTGTTATCAGTTGTTTTGAAAAACGGAAAACCATCAAATCTTTTGGTATTTGGAAAACCAGGAACTGGAAAAACTGCAGTTGTAAAAAATGTAATCAACAGATTGAAAAAAAAATCAACCGAACATGGAATAGAAATAACAGTTACTATTGTTAATGCCAAGACCGCAAATACTTCTTACAAAGTTTTGTATGATATAGCTGAAGATATGGGAATAAATAAGATTGATAAAAAATTGAAAGTTCACTTTACTGGGTTATCTATGGGAGAGGCAACCGTTAGAATATTAGAATATATTAAAAAGAAAAATTTACATGTGATTTTGGTTATCGATGAAATAGATTCTTTGGTTGATAGGAATGGTGATGATATACTTTATAGTTTTACTAGAGCAAATGAACGTCTGTTAGAATCCGGGTTCGTTTCTTTAATTGGAATATCAAATAGCCTTACTTTTAAAGATAAATTAGATCCGCGAGTTAGAAGTAGCCTTAGTGAAGAGGAATTGATATTCAACCCTTATACAGTACTCCAATTAAGAGAAATTCTAAATGAACGTTCACAACTCGCTTTTAATGATGGAGCTATATCTCAGTCTTCTATAAATTTATGTGCTGCAGTAGCTGGAAAGGAAAACGGTGATGCTAGAAAAGCAATAGATCTCTTAAGAGTAGCTGCAGAAATAGCTGAAAGGGAGCGTGCAACAATGGTTATTGAAAAACACATTAGAGAGGCACAAGAAAAAATTGAAAAAGATACAAATCTTGAAGTAATAAAAAATTCAACGACTCATACCAAATTACTAGTCTTATCTATATTAAAATCTCAAACTGGTATGACAGGAGATGTTTATGATATCTATATTTCTCTTTGCAAAACAATTGAACAAGAAGTTTTAACTCAAAGAAGAATTACTCAAATAATAAGCGAATTGGACCAATTAGGATTAATAACTTCAAATGTAGTTAGCCATGGACGATATGGACGCTCGCAAATAATAAAGATTGCAATTTCTTCTAATACAATAATAGATGCATTAAAAGACGATCCCTATCTTTCTGCATTATTATAAATTTATTTTATAATTGTAAATGGTATGATCGAATGTTCTGATCAAAAGATATGATCGAAAGAACAGCTTTTTATATATACTTGATCTACAATGTTCTATTTGATAATAATGAAATATAGAAGTAGAA
>JBQCGN010000302.1:0-6008 GCA_051955655.1 Candidatus Nitrosocosmicus sp.
AAAATTATCGTAGAAATAATATCTAGCATGAATCCAACCTTATTGTTTGTGTTCTGTGCCATAATTGTGACTTTAAATTATGAATATATACAAATTGCTTTAGATATGTAAAAAATAATTAATGACTTTTAATAATAAAATGATATAATCATCAAATGTGATATATTATAACATACAATCAATCATTGTTGAAAATAAATGAGACAAGATCAAACAATAGGGGAAAAAAAAGTATTTTCAAAAGTAGAAGATTGTAGGAAAAGGATGTAGAACATGGAAATGTTAAGCGTTGCTAAATTAATAGTAAAATGTTTAGAAAATGAAGGCGTCAAATATGTATTTGGAATCCCTGGTGAAGAAAATATTCGTCTTGTAGATGCAATAAACAGTTCCTCTAAAATTCGATTTATATTAGTTCACCACGAGCAGGCTGCATCATTTATGGCAGATATGTATGGTCGTGTTACTGGTAAAGCGGGCGTATGCTTGGGAACTTTAGGTCCCGGTGCAGTCAACCTATTGTTGGGAACAGCCGATGCATTCACAGATAGTGCCCCTCTGGTTGCAATAAGTGCACAGGTAGGACTAAATCGAGCATACAAAGAAACCCATCAATTTGTTGATCTTTTAAGCATGTTCAAACCCATAACAAAGTGGTCTGCAGAAATCAAGATCCCTCAGTCAGTTCCTGCGATGATTAGAAAGGCATTTAAGATTGCTCAAACAGAACGGACCGGAGCATGCTATATTGCGATACCCCAAGATGTAGAAGAAATGGAGGTACCCAAAGATACCAGACCCCTTTTTCCTTCTGAAGTTTACGATAGCGCACCATTACCATCTCAAATCGCCCGGGCCTCAGAAATATTAGAAAAAGCAAAATATCCACTAATCCTTGCTGGCCACGGTGCCGCAAGAGATAATTCCCAAGATGCATTAGTTCACTTCTCTGAAAAGCTCAATATTCCTGTAGCGACCACTTTTATGGGAAAAGGAATATTTCCAGATAGGCATCCTAATGCACTTGGAACTATAGGCTTTATGCATAGGGATTACATTAATTTTGGATTAGATAAAGCAGATCTTCTTATATGTATTGGATATGATATGCAAGAATTTGATCCTGTCAGAATAAATCCCAAAGGTGATAAAAAAATATTACACATATCGCGCTATCCAGCAGAAGTAGATGCAAACTATCCTGTATCAGTTGGAATTCAAAGCAACATATCGATGGCGCTTGAACATCTGTCAAATAACATAAAACCAAAAGAAGGTATTAAACCAGTAAGTAAAAATATTCGGAGCCTTCTTAAAGAAGAACTCGAAAACGGATCGGATGATTGTTCATTTCCACTAAAGCCTCAACGAATAATATCAGACGTTCGTGTCGCCCTAGATGATTCTGACATAGTTTTGGTCGATACTGGCGCACTTAAAATGTGGATGGCTCGGCTTTATCCGACATATATGCCAAACACCTGTTTGATATCAAACGGGTTATCGACGATGGCCTTTGCTATGCCCGGTGCTATTGGAGTGAAGCTTGCATTCCCAGAACGCAAGGTACTTGCGGTAGTTGGTGATGGGGGAATGATGATGCTCGGATCAGAATTAGAAACTGCAATTCGGGAGAAAATTCCCATTGTAGTGCTTATATGGGAAGACCAAGCATTTGGCCTCATAAAATGGAAAATGGATTTAGAGTTAGGACATCATTCTTCTGTTGATTTTAAAAATCCAGATTTTGTGAAATTTGCAGAAAGTTTTGGAGCAAAAGGATATAAGATCAGTCAACCAAACGAACTTTTACCGATTCTAAAATCTTCACTAAAAGATAACACGGTATCAGTAATTTCATGTCCAGTAGATTATTCTGAAAATATAAAGCTCATTAATAAACTAGGAGAATTAACTGAGGCCATTTGACGTATCAAAAATACAACAAATAGATATTCTCCAAGAAAAGTGCAGGCTTAACTACTAATGTCACAAACACATTCATACCATTCCAAATAAAAATAGTTTAAATTTGAAAATCCAATTACAATTTACTTCTTTTTGTATTTTTTTTGATCTAAATTATTTTGAGTTTATCGATAAATTCATTCCACAGCTTTTACTATGAATATTTATATTACAAAAAAACAAAACAATTACAATTAAGTTTTGTATTATTTCATACGAATTTAAAGAAACATTATACAGACTTGCAGAATATGGTATTTTTACTTTATCAAATTTTAATAGCATTTCATTGGGATCATACGATGCTTGATTTAATAAACTAAATATTAAGAGATCTCATATAATATATTAATCGTATTTTATAGCATGTAAAAAAATTAGTTGACAAATATTACAATACGTAAAATGTATTTGATTTTTGAATTTTATATATTATTTACAACGGGATCAACAAACTACTTAAATAAAACAAAAGTAAAAATTTTAATTAGCAATTTTTATATCTTTATAAAGTTATGTTATTCTTGCCCAATATATGGCGAAAATCAATAAAAGAGGAATTTTTTCAATAGATCACTTATGTCTTGATAATCAGTATCTGCCACAGTTTTTCACAATACTTAGTATCTTTTCTCCATTATTGAAAATGGGAAAACAATCATAATGGAAGTAGTCATATGAATAAAATTTATTCTCTTTTTTTCGATAATGAATTTCTTTTCAAATATACACTTATCCCTATTATCCCCTTAACAGTAATTACACTATTATCTATAGATCCTCTTCTTTGGACCTCTTCAGAAGTCCATCATTTCTATATTGAATTGTTTGCAGTAGTTTTTGGTTTAGTGTTATCATTTTATTACATATTACGAGCCAAGACAGTTAATGACAATTTTAGTCTTTTTATTGGACTTGGTTTTCTTATAAGTGCAATAATCGATTTACTGCACGTGATAGTATCATATTATGCAATCAGCAATCCTTTATTTATAAAATATTTTATTCCCCAGACGTGGTTTGCTGGAAGGATATTCTTAAGCGCTTCACTGACAATTGCAATACTAAAGTATTCAAACTCCCCTAAAATAGAATACGAACAGTATAGACTAAACAAAAAGAATGGTAATAGGGAGGCAACACTAAGTGAAAGAGGTCAACAGTTACCAGAATCAAAAATACATAAGAAAGTTATTTTTTATTTAATACTACTTGGAATCTTTTCTGTTAGTATTGCACTAGCTTCACTCTATTTGGTTTTTCCAGCAAGTGTTATTGATGATTATTCATTGCATAGACCTTATGAAATTCCTCCATTAATACTGTTCTCATTTGCACTATTCTTTTTTTATAAGAAGAAATTAAACACAAAAAAAGATCTATTCTACAAAGGGCTGGCCACTTATCTCATATTAGACATTTTCTCACAGATAATAATGTCGTATTCAGCTACGTCATTTGATACCGCACACAACATGGCGCACGTTCTGAAAGATGCGGCATACTTTGTTAATATCATAGCACTTTCGCTTTCAAGTATCCAGTCTAATGTGGAATTAACAAAAAGTAACGAGCTTATTAAAATTCAAAATAAAAAGCTCGAGGAATCTGGCAGAATGCAAAAAGAATTCATAAACATAGCTGCACATGAGCTACGCACCCCAATCCAACCAATTTTAGGCCTATCAGACCTTTTAACTCAATATAATAACAAAGAAAGCGAAAACTACAAGATAGCTGAAATAATTTCTAGAAATGCCATCAAGTTACACCACATAGCCGAAGATATACTGGATGTAACAAAAATAGAAAGTCAATCATTAGTGCTAAACAAAGAAATATTTGATTTAAATAATTTGGCATCAAACATCATATCGGACTTTGATAAATCTCCTAATTATAGAACAAGTGATTTAGTGAATCCAATTAAAATAAGTTATAGAGCAAAAAAACAAGCTGGAGGTAATTTACCAATAATAGTAGAAGCAGACAAGTTAAGAATAACCCAAGTTTTAACAAACCTACTAAGTAATGCAAGCAAAGCAATCATTTCTACGGAAGCAAAAGAAATAAAGTTCATTTATGTGGATTTGAAAATTCAGAAAATTAACAAGGAAAGAGATCATCAATGGTATAATCATTATTACAATTATCATCACAATAGCCATCATCAAAACATAAAGGAAGCAGAAAAAGAAATAGTGGTAATCAGTATTAAAGATGAAGGATCAGGAATAAAACCAGAAATTCGCTCAAGATTATATGAAAAATTTGCGACTGACTCCCTTGGTGGAACAGGTTTAGGTTTGTTCATATGCAAAAACATAATTGAATCGCACGGAGGAAAATTATGGTTTGAAGATAACAAAGATGGAAAAGGTGTAACATTTTTCTTTACTCTTCCAATACACCAAAGTAATTCTATTCAAAAAGTGAATCAAAAAGAAAATATAGAATCGGTTAAAATGAGTCCTAATTCAACAACAAAATCAAATATATCCATTCATCCGATTTTCCAAAAAGGACATCCAAAAGATATTCATAACGCAAGAATTCTTTTGGTTGACGATGACAAAGATGTCAATTTTACATTAAAAAAAATATTGGAAGAAAAAGGATATGTTATCCATGAATTTAGCAATCCTGTGAAAGCACTCCAAAGATTTAGAAAAGATGTATACAGTTTAATTATTCTAGATATTAAAATGCCAAAGATAAACGGCTTTGAATTTTACAATGAGATCATAAAAATAGATAACAATGTAAAATTTTGTTTTCTTACAGCCGGAGAGACAAATTATGATAAACATGAAGACATATTGCGCAAAAATTTATGTCTCAGAAAGCCTATCGAAAATGAGGTATTGCTAAGAACAATAAGCGGTATTATAAAATCACAAAGACAATAACAATTCAGCAGAATAAAATCATCTGCATTGACTAACCCAGATTTAACCCCAGAAAGTAGAGAGAATTGGAGGTAATATTATAACATCATCTACAATTAGGCAAATCAAACCATCTCTATTTGTTCTGAGTCATCTAAAGACAAAAAAAAGGGGTGTATTATATCCGGCATTTAAAACTTTAATAAATAAGATCGAACAAATGTATTACATATCTAAAACAAGTCATAAAAGAAATTACTTTTATAGTATTGTATTTTTTTAAAAATAAATGAGATCTTTTATCTGGGTTTTACCAGTGATACTTTTGATATCGGTAGTAGTAATGTCATATCTTTTAGGAGTAGCACAAGACAGAGCAAAAAAAACGATAATTAATCAAACAGGATTAAGCGGTTTAGGCAATTCACCCAAAGCTATAGACACAGTTAATCCCGATAAAAAGAATTCAGCATTAAATTCAACGGTCAGAAATAATTCGCGTTAATATTATACCGGCGAGGGTTTCTATTATCATGGATTTTTGTATTGCAAAAAACGCCTATCGTGATACAATAACATAACAAAAATCGACAATAAAATAAAAAAAAGAATGAGTTAATGTTGTACTCCAAATGCTATTTTAATGGTTGTATGATACTCAGTTATATTACCGCTGCTAGGGTCAACTTTAGCAGTCATGTCTATAACCTCTAAGCCAGTTATACCATGGATTGTCTTTTTAGCCTCATTCAATGCAGATTGTGCTGCTTCTTCCCATCCTTTGTCAGAATTGCCAACAATTTCAATTATTTTTGCAACATTTGTCATATTATTAGAAGAGATAATATTCTAATATAAGTACATTATCTTCAGCGGTGTATTTTTACTGTTGGTTATTAAATGGTGCATTCTTAAAGATCTGTAATTTACATAAATCTTTCAAAAATAATACCCACGCTTACTTGAATTATCATATTGGATGTATTCGATATATAAGCAATTAGTTATAGATAAAATAAAAAATAAAAGAAGATTTTGAAATTAATCTTTATCCCATTTTCCACCTAAAGACAGCCATTCAGAGTTCCAATCAGCCTTTGATGCTGTTTGGTATCTATGATACAGTTGCTTGTTCTGTCCAACTAGGAATAC
>JBQCGN010000303.1:0-4659 GCA_051955655.1 Candidatus Nitrosocosmicus sp.
TATAAAAGACTTTATAACGACTTGATTTTAGTTGACAAATTTTCGGACATTCTTTTTAAAGAAAATCAACAAAAGCTTTTGGAACTCAATGTGATTATGGTAGCTCATAGATCCTTTGCAGTTTACCTTGGTTACGATAACATTGAGAATAATTTTAATATTCCTGTTTATGGGAATCGTTGGTTATTAAAAGCAGAAGAAAGGACTTTGCCTAAAAACCAATACTATTTACTTGAAAAGGCCAATATCGCGCATCCCAAAATATATTCTAATCCTCAAGAAATTCAAGGACCGGCATTTGTTAAAGTCCAGGAGGCTAAAAGAAAATTGGAAAGAGCTTTTTTTATTGTTAATTCTTATGAGGATTATAAAAGAAAATCAAAAGAATGGATAAGTAAGGGAATTATTGATGAATCCGATCTAAAAAATAATTCCGTAATAGAACAATATCTTATGGGAACTTATTTTAACTTTAATTTTTTTTATTCTCCATTAGACAGAGAGATAGAATTTTTAGGAATTGAGAGAAGATTGCAAACAAATATTCATGATTTTACAACATCAATACCTGCTAAAGATCAGCTTGAAATAGATATAAAACTCCAAAATATAGAAGTTGGTCATACACCTGCTAGCATAAGAGAGTCGCTTTTAGACAGTGTTTTTAAAGTCGGAGAAAAGTTCGTAGAAGCTACAAAAAAAGAGTATCCGCCGGGAATTATTGGCCCTTTCTCATTACAAAGCGTAATTAATGTTGATTTAGATATCGTGGTCTATGATGTTTCAATGCGAGTTCCTGGCAATCCGATTCTTGCAACTACTTCCCCATATACAAAATACAAATATGGTGAAACTTTCGGTGTCGGCAGACGTATTGGCATGGAAATTAAAAATGCTTTACAGTCCAAAGATAAACTGCTTAAAATTGTTACATAATTAAATGATAAAGTTTTTGTTTAAAACGTTATGGGCTATTGATAATTCTGTCTTGTACTCTAGAAAAAAATCTACGAAAAATACTTCATGAATTTTCTCAAATTAAGAAATTTTTTCTTCAATTATTTTTTCTATCAAAGGCTTTATTTGCTTTAATTTTTCTACGGATTTGCCGCCACCTTGACCAAATACATCATTTCCTCCTCCTGAGCCGTTTAAAATAGTGGATGTCAATCGAGCTATTACACCAGCATTTAAAATTTTAGATATATTTTTTCCGCAATAAACTATTATCCTAGCGGAATTTTTATTATCTATTACCGAAACATAGATCAAATTAGGATCTATATCTATAGCATTTTGACCTATTGTCAGATGAAATTCTTCATCCATTTCTTCTTCTATTGTAAAATACAATTTGACTTTATCCAATCCTCGTGTTTTAGCATTATATGTCATTGAATTGCTCAAAACATACTGAGAATATACTGCTGAAACACTTTTAATGATATTTTTTGTTTTTTTCTTTAATTTATCAAATTCTTCTAAATTTTTGGAAAAGGATTCTATAATTTTTTCCTTGCTTGTTCCAAGAGAATTGGCAATAAACTGTATTTGATCTTCTTGTTTTTGCATATATTTTAATGCATTTTGACCAGAAACAAATTCAATTCTTACGACACCGTCTTGTATTCTTTCTGTTTTTAGAATTTTAATTAATCCTATTTCTCCGGTATTAATAACATGGGTTCCACCGCAGGCTTCAATATCAATATTATTAATATTCACTATTCTAACATTATTTGAGGGAACAACACCTCCCTGATAAATCCTAAAGCCATAATTTTTTTCAGCTATTCCCCTATCAAAAAAATTTATATATACAGGAAGATTTTTTCCAACAAATTCATTGGCTTTTTTTTCGATCTCTTGAACTTCGGATTTGTTTAAGGCAGAATGATGTGTTACATCTAAACGAGCATATGATTCCTCTTTAAATGAGGAGTTTTGCCAAACCCAAGAACCTAATATATTTCTAGAAGATTGATTAATAATATGGGTGGACGTATGATTTTTAGTAATGGCAATACGTCGTTCTTTTTCTACTATGCAATTTACTATGCCGCCTTCCTTGAGTTCATTTTTTTCGTTAATATGGTGAATTACTATATCTTTAATTTTTACAACATTATCTACTTTATAGGATTCAATATATCCATAATCAGGTTCTTGACCTCCTCCTCTAGGATAAAAACAAGTTTTATCCAAAATTAGCAAATTTTCGCCTATTTTTTTTATTATCTTCGCTTCAAAAACAAATTGAAATGGATCTTCATAATAAATTAATTTTGTTTTAGAAATCGAATCTAAATCTAAATCTTCCTTAATATGAATCTCATTTTTTTTGTCCTTTTTCGAAAGGTTGATTGAAGAATGCAATTCTGATAACCGGGTGTAAAAATTAAAAGGGACAGACTCTAGCAATCCTATATCTACCAAATGGTCAGGTGTTATTCCATCTGATTCATAAAACCTTATTAAATCATCCAATTCTAGTTTATCTTTTACCTTTTTTATTTTATCGGATATCGAGGCAATCCTTTCTTGTGTTTCAGCGAATCTCTTTGATTCTATATTCAGAATAGTAGAAATCTCATTTCTAAAATCGTTTAATTCCGGATAAAGTGTTTGTAATTGATCAATATGCATATTTACTATATCAAAAATTTTCAAATTAAAACCGGATTTTTTTAACAGAGATAATGCCCGTCTTAAGATAATGCGTAGATTATATCCTCCACCAACATTAGATGGTAACGAGCCATCACTTATAGCAAATATTAAAGTTTTAGTATGATCTACTATTGTAAATAAAGATTCGTAAGGGACAATAATATTATTTATTTTCTCAAATTCCACATTCAACTCTTTGGCAATTTGTTTTTTTATTATCTTTGTATCGATATTAGAACCAAGTTTTGATGATACCTTGCTAAAATATTTTCCCAGCAATTCCGACTCCTGATTATTTTTGCCAGAGGAGAAGTGCTCCATACCTACAATATCGTAGATATTTTTTAACACAGGTTCAAATGTACAGTCATAAGAAGTAGGTGTTCCATTTGTTATCCATGAGAATCTTTCTAAACCTGCGCCCATATCTATTATTTTATTCTTCATTGTATGATAGTTTCTTTCTGTTCCTTCAAACTCGGTAAAAACTGCATTTCCTAGTTCCAATCCTCTTACAAAGTACTCTAAAGAACATCCAAAAGATCCTGCGCCTAACCAAACATCTTCTACAAAAGTTATTTCGTTTGGAGAAATTCCAAGAACATCTACCAATAATCCAAAATCAAGATCGATGCATCTGTCTTTCCAGTATCCGCCTTCTTTATTTGCATTACATGTTTGACCTATCATGCAAAAGGAAGTATAGTGACGTCCGCTTATCCCAACATTTTCAATATCGTTGAACCTAAGGCACATTTGAGGAACAACAAGAGGGTTATGAGGCAATTCAAAAACTACTTTATTTTCTACAATCCTTTGAAAATCAACTATAGACGCAATGGTATAATAGAGATCTTCCCTCCATCTACACACCACAGGATAACGATTAACAATCTTGTGATCGTTTTTTTCAAAATATTTTTTTGTTTCCTCCCATGCTTGAACGTAGCTTAATCTTTTAGAAGTTGGGGGATTATTAATAAATGCATAATCTTCATGATCGGGACATGTGGGACGTTTAATTATAGACCAATAAAATTTACCGCATAGACTACAAGATTGTCTCAAAAATCCCCATCTCTCAAAAAGGGATACTTTGTAGAATTTTTCATAATTCGAAGTAAAAATGTTAAGAATTTCTGATTTATTCAATTAAAAATTATCTAATAATTAAGGTTATTAATGCTTTCAATAACCTTAATTATTATGCTTTTTATCTTGAAAGCGAATCGTTGATGAATTTAAGATACGTTTCTTTTGGTGCAGCACCAACAGTCCTGTTAACTTCTTTGCCTTTATTGAAAACCATTAAAGAAGGGATAGATTGAATACCATATTTCATTGCAATGTCTTGATTTTCATCAACGTTAAGTTTTACAACCTTAATTTTATCTGAATGTGTTTGTGCTATTTGTTCCACTACAGGGCCAACCATTCTGCAAGGGCCACACCATTCAGCCCAAAAGTCTACAAAAACTGGTTTTTCTGATCTCAGTACTTCCGATTCCCAATTGCTGGAAGATACATGGACAACATTTTGATTTTCCATATATTAATAAGCCATAACAACATATTTGAATATTTACAGATTATATTTCCGTAGAAGCTAAAAATTGCAACATGTTTAAAAAAATTATTGTATTAGCATAAGTGATTTTAGTAATTTATTTAATTCTTGCTACAAAATACAACATTGAATTATACGATCAATTAAAGTACCTTTTCAATAAAGTTATATTTTAATAAAATTTTGATTTAATATATTGTTGGATGATGTAATAATTAAAGAGCAAGACCTTGAAAATTGGCGAAGGACGCATTATTCTTTTCAAATCAATCAATCTTTGATAAATCAATTGATCATAATTATGGGCTGGGTTTCGTCTAAACGTGATCATGGAAATGTTTTGTTTATTCAAGTTAGAGACAAATTTGGAGATATACAAGTTGTAATAAAGAAAGATAAAGGTTTAGAAAACCAAATGTTTG
>JBQCGN010000304.1:0-3197 GCA_051955655.1 Candidatus Nitrosocosmicus sp.
AAAATGTCGGTGATCTTTCCAAAGGATTGACCTGCCTCGGGCATCATTGATGTTAACCCTCCTTGTATATTTTTTATAACAGACATTGCAGGACTTAATGTAACTATTACATCACCTAATTCAGTTATTGTGTTTAATCTTAATTGGATTTGCTCTAAAGCCAGTTTTGCAGACGTAATCATTTTGTTCATTTTTCTTATTTGTGATAGCTCATTGGATAGAATTTTGGCATATTGACTGTCGTGGCTTTGCATAGCACTTATCACTCTTTTAAAAATTAACTGGTCTTTTTCTTCCATTTTCATAGACATACTTTCTAATTTGGATATTTGAGAATGGAGTCTCTTTTGTGCTTCCTCAATTCGAGGTTTTAATGGTGATGGGGGTTTAATATTTTCTAATAATTTCATACCTACATTGTTTATTTCGTTTTGAGGTTTCAACCATTTATTGCTAAAAGACATCTTGCTGTATACCTGTGTTTTAATTACATCCTTTCTTTATAAAAAGCGAATTTTTTTTTAGTAGGTAACCAAAGATACTGTATCTATGGTTACAATATATATTAAATACTATACTACAAAAAAATGGTCTTAGAATTACTACAAGTTTAATGATAAATATATCCGACCAATAAATTGCTTTAAAATTATAATTTTATCTTTAATTGCGGAATTGTTAATATTTTTTAGAAAAAAAAAATAAAGTATATCTAGTTATTAACTTTTAATAGGCCGGAAATGCCCCGCACACCTTGCAAAAATTTCCATTCCATATGAAAAATGAACTGCAACTTTGGCATTTCTTTGTATTAAAGTCAATTTCAGAATTTGTTTCGTCAATAGGTGCTTTATAAAATCTTCTATATGTTTTATAAAAAAACAAATGTTCCTTGCTTCTGATCTTTACACCTTCATTTGCTCTTATTTTTTCGGAATCTCTATTGTATTTTCCATCATCTTTTAATATGTTATTTTCAATATATTGTTCTAATTTATGAACACCTGACCCATCTTGTAAAGCAGCTTTTTTTCTCCATGCTATTTCTTTTCCTATAATCTTTTCATAACATTTCCTCAAAAAAAACTTGCCAAATAATATTCCTTTATAACTGGAAATTTTGTCCTCTAATGTAATCTTTTTCGAATAATTTACAATTTCAGACTCTAAATAAGGCAGAAAAATATTAAATCCGTTTTCTTTTGAAAATTTGACAGAAAAAAAATCCATGTTTTGAAAAATATAATCAATTTTGTTGTTAATTTTTTTAAGATCGCCTATATACTTGTGAAGGAAATTATATCCTGCAAAAAGTTCATCTGCTCCATCGCCAATAGCAAGAGAATTTATTTTCAATCCTTTGGCAAATTTGAATCCAATTAATTGAACAACAGAATTTTTTAGAAAAATTGGATCAAAAGTTTTATAATCCTTTATCAATTGCTCAATGTTTACTATTACTTCTTCAAAAGAAATAATTATTTTATGATGTTCTCTTGCATATTTTTTTTCTTGCAATAAATTAGAATAAAAATAATCCGGACTATTATCGAAATTATCAACAATTACTGTAATTGCATTCTTTGGCTTTAAATGGTAGGCAAGTATGCTGCTATCAAGACCACCTGAAAGCAATAATCCATCAGGGATTTTTCTACTACAAACACTATTTAACAAACCAATGAATTCTGAACAAAGATAAGTCAATTATTAATCAACCAATTTTAAGTTTATAAATCTAAATGGAAAAACTTTAACAGAATTTATTTGAAGGTCGAAAAAAAATGCATTAATTCTTCTTGTGGTCTAACCTATTCTATTAATAATAATATCTATAGATGTTCTTGTGGCTTTTTACTTGATATTGAATATTCTGAAACACCTGACAAATCATTAATTGAAATTTTCTACAATAGACGTAACCCTGGAGGAAATATTTTTAATGAAAGTGGTGTTTGGAGATTCAGAGAATTAATAAATTTTGTAAATATTGATACTAATAGTCTTGAGGATTGTTCTAAGTATTTGGTGTCTCTCGATGGTTCGGAGGGCAGACTATCAAGGCCATATAATATGAGTAAAGTTGCAAAATACGTTGATATGCCATCAGATAATCTTTTTCTTCAACCTGAAGGATATAATCCGAGTGGATCCTTTAAAGATAATGGAATGGCCGCAGCAATAACTCATGCCAAGTTGCTGTCTGTGAAAAAATTGATTTGTGCTTCTACTGGTAATACATCCGCTTCTGCAGCAATGTATGCCTCTAATGAAGGTTTAACCTGCGAAGTTTATATTCCGAAAGGTGAAATTGCGCCAGGAAAATTAGGACAAGCCTTTCAATTTGGAGCGCAGGTTATTCAGGTAGATGGAAACTTTGATGATGCCCTTGCAAAATCCCTTAGTATCGCTACAAATGAAGGCGGTTATACTGTCAATTCTGTGAATCCTTTTAGATTGGAAGGACAAAAAACTATAATTTTTAGAATCCTTGAACATTTGAATTGGAATCCTCCTGATTGGATAGTGTATCCTGGTGGAGCACTCGGTAACATTTCAAGTTGCGGTAAAGCATTAATTGATCTTTATAAATGGGGATGGATAAAGAAAATTCCTCGAGTTTTGGTAGTAAATGCCCAAGGATCTAATACTTTTTATGAGTTGGTAAATGGTCTATTTGAAAATACTCCATTAAAATGGAATAATGGTAAACCTGATACTGGGTTAATTGAAAGGTATTACGCAAAACAAAATAAAGATAATCGCATGCCCAAAACAAATGCTACTGCCATACAAATTGGTAAACCTGCAAATATAATTAAAGCATTGAGAACTATGGAATTTACAAACGGTGTAGTTGAGCAAGTTGCTGATGAAGATATGATGGATGGAATGTCTGTGGTTGGTATTAATGGATTTGATTGTGAGATGGCATCAGGATCTGTTCCTTCTGGTATTATGAAATCTAGGAAAAAAGGAGTCATACAAAAAGATGATATAGTTGTAGGAGTATTAACAGGCAGGCAAAAAGATCCTTCTATGATAATAAAATATCATTCTGATGGCTCCAATAAATTTGCAATTCCGCCAAGAGATTTGTGACTACCTGTATCTGTTCCATCATAACACATATTTGCTTTCTTTACTGATTTCTCTGTTCAAAATTGTGTAATGACGATAATATAGCATTTGATTTG
>JBQCGN010000305.1:0-5815 GCA_051955655.1 Candidatus Nitrosocosmicus sp.
GATAAAAATATTAGAGCATTTATGAGGTACATACAGGAAGCAATAGGCTCGCCAAATAAAATCATAATTGATGTCAGAAGCAATGATGAATATAAAGGGATTTCCCTTGCTCCATCAGAATACTCTAGTGAATATGGTCAAATAGGTGGACATATTCCAAGTGCAATTAATGTTCCTTGGAATTTAATGGTTAATGAGGATGGTACTTTTAAATCAGCAGAAGAATTAAAAAACCTTTATCACATATTGAATATTACGCCAGAAAAAGAAATAATTACATATTGCGGAATTGGCGAAAGGGCATCTTACACATGGTTTGTTTTAAAATACTTGTTAGGATACCCAAATGTTAAGAGTTATGATGGGTCATGGCTCGAGTGGGGTAATACCCTCGGTAACCCTATTGAAAAGTAATACATTTGTTTATACAGAATATTGATGTTACGGAATACAATTTAGACCTAGCAATTAGTAGTTATAGAAAATTGATCACTTTTTATATAAATAATATTCTTGTTATTACATCACAAAATACTACTATATATAGTGACGAAGCAAAATACTAAAAAAATATCAATCTTTTGACGAAGCTAGAAATTAGATGTATAAATAGTTTAACGATATATGAATTATAATGTACAAATTTAAAGGAAATACAAATACTTCTAATGGACTGAAAAATAAACATACAAAAGGAATGTTTGTGTTCGTTATTCCTATTGCAGTTGCTGCTATGTTAGTTTTTGCAACAAGTTTGGCTTCGACTAATGCGGTTTTTGGTCAAGCCAACTCTACAGGACAACAACAATCATCATCATCGGCCAATACGTCTGACAAAAGCGGAACTATTAAAAGTGTTCAAACTGATGCTCAAGGAAAATGGAATCTTGATGGCACATGGTCTTTAAAAGGCGCAAATTCAGCTTCACCAACATTTGATGCGAATTTCTCAATGGCCAAGTTAGATGGCTCTGCAAAACACAAACATACAATATCAGACTTTAAGATAGCTGGAAAGCCAGCAACAGATGTCTCTGGTGCCACCACATATAGCGGTACGGCTACAGTATCTCTAAAAAACGGTCCAGCAAATAATGTCCCAATAACCATAATCATATCCAAAAATGGCGACTTTAGTTTAAATGTTGATCCAAAAGCTACTGAAAACCACTTTGGAAATACACCAATTATGGGCAAAGTAACTGCATAAGCAGACTAATACCTACTAATATCTTTTTTATTTAAAATATAAATCTAAAATACCATTCAAAGAATTTTCATTTGTATTTGATAAGACCATAACTTTGTGTACTGGTATGTAGATCACTAGTAAAAAGAGTAATACATCCAAGACTAATATCAATAATGTATTAATTTTACATAAATATGACAAAAATCAATGTATTGACTACAATATTAAATTGACAAGGTTTTTATATTTCTTGTATTTTAATGCAAGTTAATGTCACTCACCAACAAAACCATCTACGAATTATTAGAAGATCCAAGAATTTTAACTTTAATTATAGGGATAGCAATAATACTTGCAATTGTGTTATCAATTGGGATGATGGAACATAATCAAGATATTGTGAGATTTATTGCTACTCCAGGTATCGGTATAGATCTAAGTCTAGAAGGCTGTGTTAACAGTTAAAGATATTGACACGGTTAGACTTTAATTTGATCTATTTAACAAATCACTTCTATAAGCATCAACTTCTATTATTACTACTAATGATCCTGCTTTTGCAACATGCAATATATAAATAACTAAACGTTCTTCTAAGAATTGTCTGTACAGATTATATATTTATTATAATTTAAATTAATAAAGGAAAACTGGCTGTATAAGATGCTAGACATTAATCATTGATTTTATAATCGTTATCGGTGTCTTGTATTAATTTTCTTTTGCCTGCTATACAAATTTATAATTTTCCATTAAAAACAATAAAATAATAGAGTAATTTACAAATTGAACTCCTTAAATCTATCTTCAATCTTTATTGTTCCAGTATAGATTAAGATTTGTCAACAAAGTATTTAACCATAAACGGTTGAACTAATAATTTTATTTATAACTCTTGTAAATAAATTATATATTATTTACAAAAATTGAAAAAGATATATTCTGAATAATATAATATTAATATTATTTATTTCGTTTTTATAATATTTAGAGCAAACTCTTTAAATATTTTGTTGTAAAAATTGATTCAATGCCATCTGAAAACAAAACCGACAACAATATTGGCAATCGTCCATTCATTTGTGACGGAACCCACAGGAGCTGTTGTAACAGTCAATGCCCAAGCTGTCATATGAGTAAATTGAACTAAATATTCGGTGAAACTTTAAAGATCGTTACATAATGACCTTCTGATGATTGCAATAATCAGACCACTTTATTTTCTTTCTATTATAATAAGCAGGTTCCTCGTAATTAGAAGTGGTATTGCCCCTGTGAAGATGTTGTTATATTCGCTTAGCATAAGATTAATCAATTTCTCCCCCATTATACGCTGATGATGGAAGTTCAAATCAATTTAAATTATGGTCCTTTTTTTATATAATTGGATTCCATACAATTAGTCGATACCAAGTATTATAACGTACTGTTTCATACAAATGTTATTTAACTTGAAGTAGATAGCTGCTCTTTTTGCATATGATTAATTTGTTTTTTCCTAGATTTATCGTAAAATCCATACTCCCTATACATTTACACATGATATTTTCTTGAATTCTTCCATCTTATGTAATATGGATTCAAAATTATGAAAACGTAATACTTTTCAAGCCGGCCTGCCCATAACTCAAGTTCTTGAACCTTAATAAAGAAAGATCATTCTCTTACGGAAAATAATGGTTACTAAAGCTTTTAATCAACATTCTCTTTCTTGTGTCATTTCCAACTCGTATTGTTATGCCATAGGAGATTTCAACAATGGGTTCAGTTAGACAAATTCAAAAAGATATGGATAAGGCTGTTTGAAGAATATGATAACAAAATAGGCATCAAATTGACATGGCAATTCTTCCAAAAGTATTTTATCATTTATATTCATTCAAAGAATTCTTTAATGAGAAGTATACTCCATTTCATATAATTCAAACACATCAAAAGCTACTGTCTCCAATTTGGAGTTTAGATATAATTACCGATTACTTATAATCCTACAATTAAAATTTCTAATAGTAGCAATGACTACAATGACTAAACGATATATATATCCATTTTTAATCCTATTGTCAATATTGTATTTTTAATGTGTATCTGGTAGAAGAAACTTTGCAAAATCTTCTACTACCACTACAGTTTATGGAAAGTAAAACAAAAATAAGATAATTAAACCTGCACCTATATCATATTTTTTACTCCAAACTAGAATAAAATTATTGCAGTTGTTTCTTATTATTCACATATAATAAAACTATGGATATTAACAATTTGAGATGCAAATAATTTAGAGATGGTCTACTTGTCCTGTATACTATAATGAAATTTTGTTATCAATATATGTTATGACCGAAAAATCTAGTAGTTTGTCTATCATAATCATTAAAATATTTATATATTTCAAATGCAAAGAGCAGTAGAAGGAATTTTGAAATAACTTGCTCCAAAAAAGATTCTTAAGAGGGTGTTGTGTATATTGGCTATAAAACGAATCTATTTAAACCAATATTAATCATTAAGCATCTATCTTTAGATAAATGATATATTACTAATTACAAGTATATTCATTAATTGTATTCTTAATGTTTAATTCATTCGAAATAGACTTATTTATAGTGATAAGAATCATTTGATATGCCTATAGTTACTGTAGAAATGTATAGCGGAAAAACACAAAGAGAAAAAGACCGATTAGCTGAAGCAATTACTGAGGATGTGGTAAAAACTTTGGATATAAAAAAAGAAGAGGTGATAGTAGTTTTTCGTGAAGCACCTCATGGGAATTGGTATGCAGGAGGTATTAGACTCTAAAGATAAAATAGAAAAAATAATACATATTAAACATGGAAATGGTATAAACCCATCTATCTATATTGCATTTCTTCCATATCATTATTTTAGTCTATGATCATCAATAGAGAACCAAAGACATAGTCAAAATAATCTAATTATATTACTTTATATGGGCATTAGGTGTAGACAAAATAGTAAGCCTTTTAGACGTACAAATACTATATCTGACAAACTGGTTTGTTGTTTCTCTTTGTAGATCTTGGTACATCTATATACCGGGAAAGATTTCTTTTTGATTATTAAATCAAGGTCATAATTATCAAGATATAAAAAGATACTATCCAATGTATTGTACGGGAAAAGCATATATCTTTTGCATTTCAAATGGCAGATCATAAATGGAAATCCTATTTATGCAAAGTAATAAATAGATTCTATGATTCTCGCTTCCAATCTAGATGATCTTTTAACGTTATTGTGTATTCAATAATATTAATTTGATTCCGTATAATTAGATATGGAAAATCTATGCAATTTAGTTTTCATAAACAGGATATTATTTGGACATGATAAAGTGATTGTTTGATGATAAATATTGTAATGATGATGCCACTCAAAAATAACTTTTAGATATCAATAAACATTTTTGTTGAATCGAACTGATGTAAATTATATTTGATAATTTATCAGCATGTCAATGAATTATTTAGTAGTAATGGTTAATTGATATTGTGAAATATATTATTTTGTTTATCTGTGCATTAGGTAGCAAAACTTATATCATGAATTCTGTCTAAGAAAACGGTTATATTTTTACAGTATCCGATACAATATAAGATGGCATCAAATTTATTAATCATCTTGAAGAGGAGTTTGCGCGAATATTGGCATTATAAAATGAATCTGTCTTATGCTAAAACAGTCTCCGGTTAAGAATTTTTACCCTCATCAACCAGACTTATTTTGCAGTTTTCTTATCTATGCCTAATATTAATAAACCATCTTAACCTTTACAATATATGAATACAAAAGAAAAAGTTATAACAAGTGTTTCAATGATAATTGTAAGTCGAGTTATTAAAAAGCTTTTTTCTAAAAAGAAAAGATCTCTTTAACAACTAGTAATTTTTTCTGCACAACTGATTTGATTTATCCTTTGCGTTTAATATTCCAAAAAACAACCAATAATTTATACAGATACCGTTATTGTAGATAGATCTTGCTGTTTATAAATCCGCTGATATGTCTACAAAAAGCATCAAGATGTGAATATGGAAAACAATGCTGTCAAAAGAGATCAAATGGAAAAAGGAGAAAAGATATGGATATGAATAGATAGTAGAAATTATTTTTTCGTTGATCGCGCCAAAAGTTTGGCAGATATGTACATCAATAGTTTCAAAACATGGTAAAATAGATGATGATAAAAGCGTCGTTTACAACTTGATTAGAAATGGATATGCCTAATTGAATAAGATTTGATGTAAAAACAACTAGTTATGCGATAGAGTACTTATAAATTCAATCAAAGAACATTCCTTTAAAAGAAACACATCGCTGGGTAGAACATTAATCTGAAATACATAAAGTTGTAATCCAACACATATAGTATTGGTAATTTCGAATGTGTGGAGAAAATGCTAGTTGTTTTTATTTCCAACAAAGATGAGTATATCGGAAATATCAATTATTGCTTGAATCTACAAGAAAAACCAAAAAATTCATATGAGTAACTGGTTTAACTTTTTAATTATCCTTTCTTTTCCCTATAGAATACAAAATATCTATTTCATTTTCAACTATCAATACTTAATTATAGTTTTCATACTTTATCTATAT
>JBQCGN010000306.1:0-7341 GCA_051955655.1 Candidatus Nitrosocosmicus sp.
AAAAGTACAATAACTAACTTCTTGTTGATTTTGAAGATTGAAATTAACGATAAATTCATACATCCAATTTTGCAAAAATATAAACATCATCCTTTGAAGACATATCTCGAAGATACATTCTCTACAGGTTATATCGGATAAAAAAAGTAAAACATGTTTTTTTACATTTTAAAACCTCTGCTTAACATTATTAATTCAGGACCGGTTGTTAGGCTACCCACTACTAAAGATTTTGAATTTAATATTATTCCAGAAGAAAGATAAGGGATACCACCATTGATTGTTAAAGGCTCTACTTCCACTTTTAAAATAGAAGAGACAGTTTCGATTTCATTTTCTGAAGCCTTTGGATGTATTGCTGCACCTAAATTATTAGTCACTATAACAGATCCTGTTTGATTAAAATCTGCAACAGACATTGTATGAACACTAATGCCCAATGCATCTTCTATTTGTTTATCATATTCGCCTTTTAGAAGAGGAGAAACTATCCCTCCATGATCATTTGCAGATATCAAATTTCCTATAGCAGTAAGTTTCGAATCCAAACGTATAACATTAAGTCCAGTCATTTGTTTAAGATATAATATTTCTTCATCAGAAGCCAGTGCAGGTAATATCATACCATTGTTATTTAAGACAACCATAGGTCCTATTATTCGATTTCCCGCTATTGACACATTAATTGGTTCTACTTCCAAATATTCAATCAATTTTTTGCTTTTAGTCTCGGCATATCCATAAGGAAGTAGTACAACACTATCATTAGATTTAGCAAATATACCGACATTCGGACTTTTGTATATATCGTATCGAAAAATACCCAAATAACTTAAGATATTATATACTTTATCATATGAACTTATTGGTTAAAATAAATTTAACCGTTAAAAATGTAAAATAATACTACTCATCAATAAGATTAGAATCAGTAAAATGCCAAAAGAAAACAGCGCTATAACAATTTTTTTTTTATTATCATATTTATTAATATCGTTTAACATGTTTATTGTAGGATATTTTAATTGTGACGCATATTCTCAAATTCCGGCTACAAAAATAAAACAAGAAATACCAAATGTAAACCTAGTAGATTATAAATGGTCAAATTATACAGATAATAAAGATAATTTTACCATAATGTATCCAAAAGAATGGCAGATCATTAAAAGCAAAAGTAATGAAAATAATCAAATCAAATACATTACAATATTCCGCTCGCCAAAAGAAAATTCAACTGATATTTTTCAAGAGAATATAGTAATAAGCATAATCAAATCAAATACTAATCTGTCAAATAGTAGTAGTAGCTTTGATATACAATCAATAATTAAAAAACTTGAAGCAAACAACAAAGAGTTCAAATTGGATAATATTTCAATCATAGGCATAGGCAACAATCAAAGTGGAAAAAGTATAAGATATAGCTTTACAAATTCAGGATTACATTTTACAACAGAGCAAATATTCTCAATTTTAAAAGATAAGATATACATATTCTCTTTATTGACCGAACAAAAAACCTTTGGAAATTATGTTCCGATACTAAATACTATGTTAAAGAACTTTATTATAAAATAAAATTTTATCTATTTAATCCAGTAAATATCTGCATATTAATAATACCTGAAAAACTAGATGTTAAATCGGTAGACAATCCTGAGGAGGAAAAAGGCAGTAGAATTGGCGAATCAACCTGTGCTTTAGTGTTTTTACCTAAAGAATCATAGGGGTGATAAGAACTACGATCGAAAGGTTTTTCAAAGCTAGTCTTAGCTAAAACAATATTGTAGGAGATAAAAAAACTCATTACAATTAAAAGTGGTATCAAAGATATACAAATAAATGCTAACTTTTTCATATATTTTATCAAGAGACTTTTATCATTAATAAGAAAACCTTCAACTAATATAATAATAAATATAATAACATTTTATTATTAAAATTTAGATTTATTAATTAATATTGTATTTTTTATTATTCATTGTGCTATAACATTTATACTATGATATTAGTTTGTAACAGATATCCACAATCAAGTAAATAACAATGATTCATTCTCAAGTTCATATTTTCTTATATATTTTTCGTATTTCATTGTATTAGAAATATCATCAACCCCTTCCAATAGCCCAGTTTTTAAAGTTAAATCTATATCGAATTTATGAATTTCAGAATTTATTTTAATTATTTGATTAGGAAGATCAATTTCAATCTCTTCGTTTATTTTTTCTGTGAATATTTTGTTAATAATATCTTTATCTAATCTAATAGCGAGAATACCATTTTTAAAGCAATTATTATAAAAAATATCTGCAAAAGATGCCCCTATAATGGCTCTGAATCCAAAATCTTTAATTGCCCATACCGCATGTTCTCTGGAGCTCCCTATTCCAAAATTTTCTCGAGTTAAAAGTATTTTCTGTCCTCTAAATTGTGGCAAATTTAGTACAAAATCAGATTTATCATTACCGTAATTATCATAACGCCAATTATAAAACAAAAATTTTCCATATCCAGTTTTCCCTAAAAGTTTAAGAAATTGTTTTGGAATAATCTGATCAGTATCAACATTAGCAATGTCCAGAGGGACTGGTTTGCTTTTTAAGTATTTAAGAGGCTCCATATAATACTTCATCATCTTTTACTACAGTATTTAAATCCATTCTCTAATATCGACAAATTTTCCAGCTACAGCTGCTGCAGCAGCCATAACAGGACTAACTAAATGAGTTCTTCCTCCTGTACCTTGTCTACCTTCAAAATTTCTATTAGAAGTGCTAGCACATCTTTCTCCCGGTAAAAGAATATCGGGATTCATTCCTAAGCACATGCTACAACCTGATTGACGCCATTCAAATCCTGCATCTGTGAAAATTTTATCTAGTCCTAATCTTTCAGCAGACAATTTTACTTGTTGAGAACCTGGAACAACCATGGCCTGTACCTTTGGCGAAACTTTTTTGCCTTTTATTATTAAAGACGCTTCGATTAGATCTTCTAATCTTGCATTAGTACATGATCCTATGAAAACTCGATCTACTGATATATCGGTTATGGGTACCCCAGGGGTCAATTTCATATAATCTAATGCTCTAATAGCAGATTTTTTCTCTTCTTCATTTCCTTTGGCATACTCATCAGGATCTGGAATTGTAGAAGTAACATCAACGGTCATTGCAGGATTAGTTCCCCAAGTAACTTGGGGGACAATATCATCAACATTTAGTAAAAACGATTTATCATATTTTGCACTGGCATCAGATCTAAGAGATTGCCACTGGTCTTTTAATCGGTCATATAATTCAGCCTTTGGAGCATATAACCTATTATTTAAATAACTAAAAGTCACATCATCAGGAGAAACAAGTCCTGCTCTAGCACCAGCTTCGATAGACATATTACAAATTGTCATTCTTTTTTCCATTGAAAGATTTGAAATATAGCTTCCTCGATATTCAATTACACAACCAGACCCTCCAGACGTGCCTATATTTTTAATAATTGATAATATAACATCTTTAGCAGAAATAGATAGATCTTTTTTCGCATCATTATTTAATACGATTTCAAAGTTTTTAGATTTTTTCATCCACAAGCATTGTGTTGATAATACGTGTTCAACTTCACTGGTTCCTATTCCGAAGGCTAATGCACCGAAAGCACCATGTGTAGAAGTATGACTATCTCCACATACAATTGTACTTCCTGGAAGTGTTAAACCTAATTCTGGACCTATTACATGAACTATACCTTGATATTCATCATTTATATCAAAAAGAGTAATTCCAAAATCTTGACAATTTTTTTGCAAAGTTTTTATTTGTAATGAGGAAATTTCGTCAATTAGAGGTAATGATCTATTTGTGGTAGGAACATTATGATCCACAGTAGCAAAGGTAAGATTCGGTTTTCTTACCTTTCTATTATTTAACCGAAGTCCATCAAAAGCCTGGGGAGAAGTTACTTCATGAATAAAATGCCTATCAATGTAAATCAGTGAGGGATTTTCATCATTATTTGGATACACTAAATGATTTTTCCAGATTTTATCGTAAATCGTTAACAAATACTATTATAATAATCAAAAGATGTATAATAATCATTCATAATTTAGTATAATCAATAATGCTTAAATGTAGTCAATTATTAATTGATATAAATGCAGATTAATGATAATCGTTATCCTCAGCATATCCTAGATCAAATTAAAAAAGGAACAACTACATGTGCTATTTCATGTACTGATGGTGTGGTTTTAGCTGCAGACACTAGGGCAAGTGCGGGCCTATTCATAGCAGACAGGCATGTCATGAAAATACAAAAAGTAGACAATCATTTAGGCATGACAATTGCTGGTGGAGTTGCTGACGCTCAAAATCTTGTAGATACAATGAGATATAATTCTAATATTTACCGATTAACTAGAAAAGAACCAATTCCAATAAGCTCTGCTGCAAGACTTTGTTCTAACATACTATTTAATCAAAGATATTTTCCATACTATGTTCAAATTATAATGGCAGGATTTGATTATAGAGAAAGAGAGGGGAAGATATATAACATCGACTTATTTGGATCAATGACCACTGAAAAATTTATATCTACTGGAAGCGGTTCTCCAGTTGCTTATGGGTATTTAGAATCAGAGTATAGAGACGGAATTGGAGTCGATGAAGCACATAAGATTGCCATACAATCTATAGCTGCAGCAATAAGGAGGAATGCAGGAACAGGAGACGGAATAAATGCTGTAATAATAAATCAGAACGGATATAGAGAATTGACGCATGAAGAAAAAAATAGTGTTGGTGCAAAATTTTAATTCAATATAACAAATAGAATCGTCAATTAGAACTCTTATAATCAAAGTCTTGAATTTTTACATCCATTTCATCAGGAAATTGTAAAAATGGTAATTGCTTTTTCATAAAAAGATCGGCAAAGATAAAAACAGTTTTAAAGAAATTCTTTTTTATAAAAGAATTAAATAGGTTTATAAATTCATCATATGCCCTGGGCTCAAAATTACCAGAATATGCAGAAATAACATTATGAGACGCAGGAAAAATATCAGACATTTCAACAGGAATTAATCCAAAAAAGGGATTATATAGACACATTATTGAAGGAGAATATCCATCTATTAGGTTTTTGAAAATAGAAGACAAATAAAATGGTCTTTTACCTTGATCAGGATAAAGCAGTAGAGAATCACTAAGAAGAGGTTTATAATTATTTATTAGCATATCGCGAAAATTTTTCAGCTCCGGTCTATATTGATCTATAGGTTCAAACAAATAAATCGCTTTTTGTTTAAATAATGGAGTACAATTTTGCAAATAATCAAAATTTTTTATTTCATGTATAGCATCCCTCAATTTTGGATGAGATCTAGACTTTTGTAAAACATATTCCCAAAGTCGACCATCATATATGGACTGCTTTATAAAAGAAATTTCTTGTTTTAAAACAAATAGATTATGTTTTGCTAGGTTAATGATCCTAGTCTCTCTATCTTCATTTAATAGTTCTTTAACTGTATAATATGAGCATATCGGACAGCAACAAGGGAAATACGATAGATCTTCTAATCTCAGCGTTCCGTGGGAATGCATATAACGATTATCTTTAGCATACAGAATATAAGAGGCAGAATCAAAAGTATCACAACCCAAGGCTACAGCAAGAGGAATAGTTAAAGGATGACCTGCACCGAATAAATGAACAGGCTTATTAGGTATACTCATTTTTGTTGTCTTAATAAGTTGTGAGAGGATTGAAAAATTATAAGACTCCATGAGTTCGACTGGGCTGCCTATTGCAAAAAAATAAAATCCCATTTTATCCAAAGTTGATGCAGAGTATTTAACAAGATCAAAGTGTTCTGCCCCTTGGATTGTTCCAGTCCATATTTCACCTTTAGATGAAACAACACTAGAATCACAATCAGAATTATTTTTATTTTTATTTATTACATTAATTGTTTCTTCAATATTAGAAATTGTTTCATTAACATAAGATTTTGCAATAGAGTATGGTAACCCATAGCCTGTAGGTTTATCCAATGGGACAGGAATATCACTACCTATATCGAGCTCAAATTGAGCCATAGTTGAAGGAGATACCTGTACTGAACCATATTCAAGAACTTGATATCCACCCGAATCCGTCATTATAGGACCGTCAAAATTTACAATATTATGAATACCATATTTTTTGGCTTTTTCTTTATATTTTTTGAATGTAATATAAGCATTAGTTATAATACAATTGAATCCAAGTCTTTTTAAAAAACTAGGACTTATTTGCTGATTGATGGGATGAATTACAGGAATAAAAGCAGGTGTTTCAAAAGAACCATGAGGAGTATCAAATTTTCCAATTCGAGCAGCTAGATCTGTATGTTTCACCTCAAAAAACAAGTTTAACTCTTTGACTCCTTAAGAAATTCATCATAAATGGCTTTGACTCTTGAAGCGGCTAATCCAGAACCCTCCTCCACACCAGATTCTGTAACCTTAATTTTATCCATTACAATTATTGCTCCAACATCATCACGGATTTTAACCAAACCTGGAAATATACGAGATAGTCGGTCAGCCAAAGCCTTGAGATCAAATGGCCTCTCTAATAGTTTTATTTCTTTTACAAATAAGCCATTTATCATCATTTTTTGAATTTGTTGTGAGTCGACATCATTCAATATCAAATCAAACTTTTCACTTAATCCGACTAAAACTCCAGAATAGTTCTTATTATCCGAGGTTTCAATGGAAACTTTTTTTCCTAAAAATTGTATACTTTCTTCAGCAAATTTTCTTGAAATTATAGCAGCCATGATTCAAATGGATAATATCAGGTATATATATAAAATTAGTTTTTCTTTTATTAAAACATGAATTTAAAAGTTTGAGGGTTATTTTGAATTAGAGGTAGCCAATCGATCATACCAAATTCTCTTAAAGCCTTATTGTTATACATATCAGTAATTTTTTCTGCATAAAACGATGGTAAGACATTACCATTGATTTCTAATTCAGAAATATCTTTTCTATCAAATTTTTCCAAAAAATCATGTGATATAATTCCTAAAATTTCAGATACTAAATTATCATGAATTTTCTTTTTAGAATATGATCGTTCTTGATATACTTTTTTTAATTCAAAAGGATTTCTTCTTAAAATTACCACAAAATCTATCAACGAGGGATCTATAACATATGGTGCAAGATGACCGACTATTATTGCATTATGATATTCTTTTGTAACAAGCAACGATTTTAATAAATCAAAGGTTTTTCTTAGATCTATTTCATTTTTGGATTCACTTGAAATAAA
>JBQCGN010000307.1:0-2574 GCA_051955655.1 Candidatus Nitrosocosmicus sp.
AAGTTGTTCTAACAGCTATTTTAGATTTATTTTCATCTATTTAACAATATCTTTTTGAGCTATGACCTTAGATGGTTTTATTCTCAATAATAATTCTACTTTAACACTGTTGCGTTTTCCATACACATCTGCATTTTCTTTTCCCATATACCTTGCCGCAATTTTTGTTGCCCATTGTAAAATATTGTTTGGCTCTTCAATAATTTTGACAATGCCTTCTACTATTACAAATGAAAATGGTGGTTGTTGGTCGTCTATACATATACTTACATGCGGATTCAAATTGATGTTTTTTGCCTTTATAGAGTCTTTCCAAGTAGTAAATACAATATCTCCATTGTCATCTAAAACAAACCATATTGGAGCAATATGTGGACGTCCATCTTTTCTAACCGTTGATAATTTTGCGGTATAAGTGCCATGGCAGAGGAACTCTCTAGACTCTTTATCAGTCATTTTGCTCATTCAATTCACCAAATATATTATATGCTTTAAAATAATATTGATCGTCTAATGAAAATAGAAATTGCAAATAATTTTATATAGTTTTAATAATCTCGTCAAGAAAAACAAATCCAAAAAGTTTGAAGGCAATATTTCTACGTATCGCCAGTACACGAAGGAGGGTTACCATAAAGACATTTTTCTTATCCATATATCTGCATCAAACCAACAGTTTGACTAATTAGAACTTGAGGATTGGTAATCAATTCTTTGATTCAATTGCAGATTATTTGGAAAATTAGTTTAATTTTGATATAAAAGGATAAAATATACTAGGAGCAAAAAAATATTAATACTGAATTCAAATACAACTTTTTAGTTATTATAATATCTTAAAATAAGAAATAAGATAAAATAGAGCAAACATAATGATAATCAAAAGCCAAAGAGCAAAGAAAGCAATATTGGCTGCTTTGGCTGATGAGGAGATGGTAAAAATATTGGATTCTGTTATGATTTATTCAAAATCTATTAATGAAATAATTAAAGAAACAAATATTGCATATACTACATGTTATAGAAAAGTAAAATGGCTTTTAGATGAAGGGCTTGTTATAGTAGATAAAATTGTGATAACAAAAGAAGGAAAAAAGTTTAGTTTATTTCATACCGTATTAAAATCAATTAATGTAAAATATGAAAATAAAGACGTTATAATAGATGCAGAGGAAAACTATGATATTGTAAAAAAAACAATGTCAAGATTTTATTCAATAGAATAAGAAAAAATAAAAAGGTTTAATCAACTTCCTTCTCTATCATTGTCTATCATTTTCCTTTTCCTTGGATTAGCGAAATAAAATCTAAATAGCATAACAATAGTAAAATATGCAGCTGCAAAAACATGTATTTGGGAGCCAAAACCTTGCGGTAACATTGAAAAAAAAGCACTATTATCATTATTCTCTATTACTTGGCCTATAAAATACATTAAAATAAATATCATCAATTGAAATTGAAATCTTTTGAAATTTTTGGATTTAATGGTCAACCATATGAATATGATTAGAGATATCAAAAGAAGGACAGAAGTTGTATTACCAATAATATGCATTATTTGAGGATTAAAACTATCAATGCTTTCTATCATTTTATGTCATCTAATTAAATTTATATGATTTTCTTTGTTTCTCTGTATATAGCAAATAAATTATTGCAAATAAAAATAATATTATAATTGATGATGGTTCTAAAAATCCTTTTGAAAAGATTTTTAATCCAAATATTCCTAAACCGTGATACACTCCTTGAATTAGAATAAAACCTACAAGTAATATCGACATTTTCTCAAAAGGGTCTCTACCATCTTTATTTTTTCTTGACTTTATAACAAAGTAAATTGGAACAATGGCAGCAATAAAATAGGCAATCGATTGGATGAGATTATAATAATATTGAGGTTGCATCATCCTAAGATAAAACCCCTGCCATCTCTTAACAACAAGTTATAATAAAAAAAGCAATTTAAAAAACAGATCGACAAATTCCATCTATGAAATTCAGCTTTGAAATTCAGCTTTGAAATTTGTATCCTTCCTTAAAAGAAAATAATATAATAAATCAGATAAGGAAAATGAATATAAAAACAAATTCCAAAACAAAAATAACAACAACATCAATTATTGCTATATTATCTATAGCAATGGTAACAAGTGTAATATTAGGTAGCATTAATATGCAAAGCCTACAACAATATGCCAAAGGACAAATGGATAATGGTTCAAAAGCAGAATCTGCCAATGAGTATAAGAATATCTCTTCTGCTACAAATAACTCTACAGGTTCAAATGATACTTCTACAACAGTAGTGGTTAATCCCGTAAAGTCAACTAATAAGGAATTCTGGATAAATACGGTTCATTTTGATGGATTGACAAATATCAATGCCGGAGTAAAATGTGACACTTGCATGCAAAATGGACCTACACATCCAGCTGAGAAACCTCCACTAAATTCGACAATACCCACTGGAGGAGGATTTAGAATAACAGAGCCCAACAAAGTTGGAGCATGGGACTTTAGATCATTTACATTTTCGCCAAGCCAAATCATAGTCAACCAAGGCGATAA
>JBQCGN010000308.1:0-2589 GCA_051955655.1 Candidatus Nitrosocosmicus sp.
CTTATGATGGATCCTGAATGAAATAGCAAACCAGAAGTAAGACGATTATAATCCTTACCTGAAGTAACTGTATGTGCTATTACATCGGCGTTTATACAAGTTACTTTATATCCTGCCTTTATGTAAATTGGATTTGGATCATATGATTGATTACCTTTTACCCCTACAATTGTAACTTTGTTGGTTGTGTTAGCGAGTATTGTTGATAGTGACTGTAGTTGCTGTTGACCTTGTGAACCTAAGTTAGAAAGAGTATATGAAGTCGGGTTTGCAGCAGCAAAGCTAGCAGGAACTATTCTAAAAATGGCTCCATTAATTGCAAGAACATATAAAAAACCATCAGGTCCTATTTGCAGGTCAGTAATTCCACCAAAACCTGCTCCAAATCTAAGCAGGGGAATCAGTGCCGACGTAGTAGGCTTGTCTTCAATCGGTTGACCATTTGGATATAGCAATTTTGTTCTATCCTCATTTAATTTGAAATGATATAGATTCCCATTGTTAATATCACCTACAAATAAGTCGTCTTTGTATTGTGGGCCCAATTTATCTGAGTTTAAAAATACAAGGGCGGTTGGTCCAACAGGATCTTCCCATTCGAACTTTGGATCTGAATATTGAGCATTACTTGATAGATTTACTAAAGAAGAAGATGTTGTGTGTCCGTGCCCTAGATGGGACTCTTTTGCAAATCCCTGAATAATCTTCCAGCCACTATTGAATCCTGGATTTACCAGGTTAATTTCATCTCCATAGTTAGGTCCATTCTCTGTATCCCAGAGTTTTCCAGTAACAGGATCAAAGGCAATACCAAAGCTGTTTCTAATGCCATATGCAAAGTAAAGGCTTAACGGAGGTTTATTTCCAAATGGGCTGTTTGGAACGGATTGTCCGTTTGGCGTAACCCTGAGGATGCCACCGGTTCCATCAGCTTGAGGGCCGTTTTTTACGTTCTGTGCCTTGGTTTGATGGCCCCCTACCTCTCCTATAACCGCATAAATATTACCATCAGGGCCTATTGCTACTTTGCCTCCATTATGATCAGAACGTCCAGTTGATCCAGGTATAGCAGGAAGCTGCATCAATAGTGTTGGGTTAATAAGTTGATTGTTAGCCCATTCATATCTATATACCATATTTCCTTTTGGAGGGGCAAGACCGAGAAACTCATCTCCATCTTTATTTCCACCACCTGCCTGAGTATAATATAAATAAACATATCTTTTTCCATCCGACGTGAGATTGGGTGCTACAGCAATCCCAAGCAAGCCCCTCTCTATATAGTTTGCAACAGCAACATCCAATACAGGAGTAGACAAAAGCCTGCCGTTGACAATTCTGTCTACTTTGCCTGTATTTTTTTCTAAAACAAGAATATCATTTGGTGCTAAAAATGCCATACTTGTATTTCCTTTGCCAGAAGTTGGAAAAACTATTTGCACTTTTAAATTTGGATCATTAACTATTGGACCAGAAGGTGAAGTTGGAGCGATAGAATATTGTGCAAAAGCTTTGAAGTAAAAATTTGAGAATGGTAAAAAAGATTTATTGAAATTGTTATATTGTGTCACTGTTAATGATGAACATAATAACACCAACAATGAGAAAAAAGTAAAATAAGATTTAATGGAAAATTTATTTGATTTTAAAATAAATATCAATACCATATTTTATGACGTATTAAATTTATATTTTATATAATAAATCCGATTCAAAGTCCTTTTTATTTAATGGATTATAATGATAACATTTAGGTCAGATACCTGATAGGTGCGCTTATTATTGCGTACTATTTATGATCAGCAAGGACAACCATTATGAGTAATCCTTGTGATATTATCAAAAATTTGTAAACTTGACCTTGCTATTGATATTGAGTTGTAAAAAAAATTTAGGATTATTTGGTGCAGAAAATATAACAGGTTATATCTAAAATATTGGTCCTGGTATTCCCGGTGGTCCAATCGGTCCAATATCTCCTATTGGGCCTTTATCTCCTGTTTCTCCCATTGGGCCTTTATCTCCTATTGGGCCTTTATCTCCTAGTGGGCCTTTATCTCCTAGTGGGCCTTTATCTCCTGTTGGTCCTGGTGGTCCTGGTGGTCCTTGAGCCCCTGGCGATCCCACTAAATTATCAAAATTCAGATGGATATTACCAGTGTCTATTGAAAATGCAAGTGCAGATTACTTAAATCCAACCGACATTAGTCCAGCTAACAGCAATACAGTAAACAATATTGTTACCTTTGATTTATTGAATGATTTCATCAATATCATTAAGTCACAATATATGGATATTTGAATTTCACAAAAACCTATTAAAGAATATCAAAATAAAATACCATAAAAAATTTTTCTATTATATATTTATTCTGGAATAGACCAAAAGAAAACATAGTTATTCTATACTCTTGATTGATATCAAGATGATGGTTGAAAACCGTTAGAGTTCAATAACCAATCTTTGTAACCATATCCAGATGTTCGTCTTCTTTTCCTACATTGACCAAATTGCTATGTTTTCCATGGCAGATATAGTCTTGCTCATATGTATAGCATTTTTTGTCGTAGTCGTCATCGAAGTCTTTT
>JBQCGN010000309.1:0-6272 GCA_051955655.1 Candidatus Nitrosocosmicus sp.
ATTAACAAACACTTAATGAAAGAAAATTCAATTGTTTATTTTTGTTTTTGTTCTGTAATGCAAATTACTTTATTTTCTGATGCTGTATCAATAGGTTTCTTAGAAAAGGTATTTTCATTTCTTTTAAATTGCAAAATAAATTGCTTTCGATTTAATGTTAATTCAATAGAACGGATTTTGCTTTTATAAAAAAAAACTTTTTTTCCATTATCGTTTATTTCGATTTTATCTACAATTAATAATCCCACATCTTTTAATTTTTTAATTTTCTTATAGGTGGAGCTAGTTGGAACACTAATTTCAGTACATATCTGAAAAACCGTTTTGGATTCATCAACAATAGATAAAAGAATTTTATAAGAATGCTTATCGAGTAATTCCTTTAAAATGGAAATACCTTCTTCTTCTTCTTCTTTATTTAATTTGTTCAATGTAATATCAAGCATGAATTAGGTCCGCCTAATATTAGGATAGACTAATATTTAAACAATATTCTTGAGACAATTTTAATGATATTGATATGAATAGATATTTTGAGTCTTCTATTAATGAGATAACAAATGTGATGAATGACGGCGAAGATATCCTTGCAAGGTTAATTCATGAGATAAGTAAAACAAAAGGAAAAATTGATGTTTGCATTAAAATCACAAATAATTCTTCAATTTATTTTACTATTGAACATTTAGTTAAGGCTATAAATTAATTTAAATTAGCAGAAAAATAATATATTATGTATTATTAGTAATAGTATCAAAAATGACGCTCATTTAATAAGAATATCCTAGTTCATGAAATTCGCTATTCAGATAAAATTGAGAATAATTTTAAAAATGAAGATAAACATAATGTATCTAATAATAAATGTAGTAAAATTAATTTATTTCTTTAAATCTATTAACAATCTAACTGATAGACTGTTTTATGGATTTAGTTATGTCTTACTGTTGCTATCTTCTTTGAAATTAATCAAATCATGAAGATGGTCTCTATTTCCGTTATCTATTACTTTAGTTAATGATGCTTTAAAATTTGTTATGTGTCCTTTTTAGCATCAGGGCTCCACTTTCCATATATTAAAAAAATTGTTCATGGCATCCAATTGTCTTGTAATGTTTGCAATATTCGATGTGCTTTTGTTATTAGGGTCATAAACTATAGAGAATATTGGCCGCTTAAAGTAAATACATCTTTAACATTTGTTGTAAATTACATTATACCAAATTCATATCAACCACAAATTCTTTTAAATTGTATTTATGCAATAAAGAAGTGAAAGATAGAAAACAGTGATATTGATGCCAAATCAAATGGGTTATCTTTCACTCCTTTAATGCCGAATACGAATTTTCAATGTCAACTACTTTTCAATGCCACTGGTCTTTTGAGTTCCACCACATTATCTGTCCTTATGGAGATGGTAATGCAAGCTAGCGAGGTTATTGCTTTTGGTTCTATGTTTATAATTTTATTATTATAGACGCAATTAGGTTAGCCTAACAAAAATATAAATCTAGTTACAATTCTCATAATTGAAAATTGTGACTATCTTTATATTAGTATTAGGTTAACCTAATTTATATATGTAAGTATAAAACAAAAAACCTTTACCAAAACCAATATTGGCATGTCATACAATGCAAATTCATTGGTCATCTGGAACTACGGCAATCATGGAAATGGGATTGATTTTTATTATATGATTAATCCCCTTATTTCCATGACTAATTGATCATGCTTATAATACCTTTATCTTTTAACAAATAAAGGAAGATTATTGATATTAATTTTTATAAGATTGATTAATTTATATTGTAAGTTTGTTTATATAGATAATAAAAATAAAAATATGTTAAAAAGGACTTTTCATTATGGTCCCTTTACTTTAGAACAGTCTCTGCCTTGTTCAATACATTTTGTGCCTCTCCAATTGTTTGCTTGATTTCGCTAAGTGGAGCTTTTGCACTAATTTGGTCTCTTAATTGTACTCTTAATAGTTGCTCTCCTGTATTTGCTAACTCTTTACCTATTGGCTTTTCTATGTTCTCAAAGTTATCTAAATAAGCAGTCGTTGCCAATTCTTTGGCCTTTGCAGTATCATTAGCAGTATAAGATACTACTACTTGGTCAAGTAATGCCCTTATTTTGGATATATAAGATAAATAAGTACTGTTGCTGTTTACAATACTTGTTATATTTGTTGCATTTGCATTTGTTGTAGGTAAGGAATGAAATGATGTTAAATTATCTGTTGAACCTGAGGTAGAAGTAGAATTAGCCAAGTCTTTTGATAATTCTTTATTAATCTCATCTATTATTTTATTAATTTCTTCAGGATTTTTTTGTTGTTGAGATCTTTGAGTTAAATTTGCAAATAGCTCTGAAATCTTTTGCCTATCATCATTATTTGCTATGGATTTTGTATTATTAAACAAGAAATAGGCTCTGTCCATAAATGCAGTACCATCTTGATACTCTAACATTGAAATGATCTTACCATCTTTTACACCTTCTTCGTATTCTCCTTTAGATGTATTTAACAAGTTTTGAATTACAGTTATATTATGATTTGTAGTGTTTAGAGTTTTTGCTGGTATTACAGTTTGTATTACTTTATTTGATAAATCAATAGAACTTTGGGCTTGTTTGCTGAAACCTTCTTTTGTTGTTGAAGCAGACGTTGGTAATGCTGGATTTACTAAAGCAGATAGTGCATAGAGGTCCTTGGAATAAGTTTCATTTAATTTCTTATCTGCATTGTTTATTGGGATTGTTACTAATGATAATACTTCCTCTATAGGATGGCTTGTATGATTATATGCTAATGTATTGTTGTTATTATTTTTGTTAAATTCTGCCATTTTAATGTGCCCAATTATTTGCTCGATATTAGCTTGAAATTTTTCATAGTTTGTATTAGTTCCATTACTTTTATTTTGTTGTTGTAGTGTATTGTAGTTTTGAACTTGAGCAAAAGATACATAGGATGATTGTGATGTTAAAAGAGAGCCTGCGATATTGTATAATATCGACGCAATTGTAAACACAGCAACCATACAAAGGATTTTCTTGATAGCATTTGAAAACATTTTCAAATTTTAAATTATTTTATATATCCATATATTCTAACGTCTCATTCTCTATTTTGAGAATCAGGTTACAGATTTAAGAAAGAGTATACGTTGATTAATCTTAAGCAAAAAGAGGAATTCTCAAATCTGATAATTGCAAGCTGGATTTGTATTATTCTTAAATTCCTAACAATACATATATAATAAAATCTGAAACATTAACTTATAACACGGTTTTGTAATTCTTTATGTTAGGCTATCCTAATGATTTATAAATACAAATATCTTCATTAAGTGTGTTGTTATTAGATTTTTTTAAGAAAATTAATCAAAGTAAAATCTCAAAGTTAATTTATATCGGTATATTTTTTTCTTTACTTTTTATAATATTCTTTAATATAAGCGACAGCAATTATCCAGTAGCTCAAATGGCATCTGATAATTCTACAATCTCAACATTGAATTCACCTAGCGATTCCTTATCTTTAAATTTAAATCTTAAAAGAATTGATGTGCAGCTTGACATTCTATTAAATAAAATTACCAACCGTGATTCTACATTTTTGTTTGAGCATGCTTATATTATACATTCAGCCATTTTTCCTTCTATTTTAAACTTTACCACTAATATAAACAAAGAAAAATCTCAACAGCTAGAGGAATACCTTGCTGACCTTCCTTTAATGATAAAGTCTAACCAAAATCCTAATTTGGTAAAGAATCAAATAAACAATATAAAAAACATTTTGCAATATTTTGATTCAAAAATATCTGATTCGTATTCGACAAAAGAATATCAATTGCTATCTTCCCAAACTATTTTAAACTTGCTAAAAGATGCAAGATCGTCTTATGAAATTTATTTAAATTCTTCAAAAAGTGGTATTAATGATTTAAAACAACTAAGTACAGTCGACTATGAAAATACATTGTCTTTGATTAACAAATCTAATTCTATTTATGGCTCTTTTAAACCAGAAATGCATGGTGATTTAATACAAAAAACTGATTCTTTATTTAGTGATTTAAGAAATATTGTTTCATCTAAAAGCGATAAACTGGATACTTTTGCTATCATAGTCAGCTCTATTGAAAACAATTTCGCAGAATTTAACAAAACTATATCTTCAACTTTTTCTACAAATAATTCTAGTAATAACTCTTACAATCTTTATTTTAATAATATAAGGAATTTATTGATCAATGCAACATCTTCAATTGAAAAAGAAAATAATTACCAAAAAGCAAATGATTATGTTACTACTGCCTACTTAGATAATTTTGAATATCTTGAGCCATCTATTGAAAAAATAAATGCAACATTAAAAGTATACACCGAAGTTGCAATGAGGGAACAACTGCGTAGGTTAATTGATAATCATGAACCGATTTTGCAAATTCAAAATTTGATAACTAAAATTAATTCGAGCTTGACAGAGGAAGAAAAACTATTAAGCAGTAAAGACTCTCAAAGTTTTCTTGGAAGTTTAAACAATATATCCAAATCACATTCCATAATAAATGGAACTGATATCAATGCATTGAAGGCTGGTTTTGGTATTTATACGGGGGAACGAAGATCAATGGGAAATTCATCTGATGCCTATAAATCTGAAGTTAAAGATAATATCGATAGCATTCGACTAAAACTAAATGATGCAGTCATTTTATATAAACAAAATAACCAAAAGCAGGCTTTTTCAAAGGCACAATCTGCTTATTTGGATAGCTATGAAAATATCGAAATTCCTCTAAGACCAATTAATCCAGATTTTGTTTTGGATATGGAAATCAAATTTGCTGAATTACGTAATCTTATTAGCTCTAGTTCCCAATCGCCTTTAATAGTTAATAAAATTTCTGAGATTCAAAAAGGTTTAGATGAATCTGAGCGTTTAGTATCAGGCGCAGGAAGTGTTGCTCCAACAATTGCTTTCTCGTCATCATTTTCAGTTATTTTCAGAGAAGGATTGGAATCTGCATTAATAATTGGTGCAATTTTGACATATCTGGAAGCTTCTAGGAATGAGAATTTTAAAAAATATGTATATTATGGAATTATTCTTGCAATAGGTATAACTGTAGTAACTTGGTATTTTGCCGAATATTTAATAAAGATTTCAGGCGTCAGTCGAGAAATAATAGAAGCCGTTGCAGGATTGTCTGCAGTTGCTGTACTTTTTTGGGTTAGCTTTTGGATATTAAACAAAATTGAAACTAAAAAATGGATAGAATTTGTTAAAGCAAAGGTCTGGCAAGCTACCACTACGGGTAGCTTTATGGTTTTTACGATGCTATCTTTTTTTACAGTTTATAGAGAGGGTTTTGAGACTGTTTTGTTTTACCAGGCTCTCTTTTCTTTTGCAAAATATATGGAATCATATGTTGCTGCCGGACTTGTCGCAGGATTAAGTGCAATTATTGCGATAGTATTTTTAATACGCAAGTTTGGAAAAAAATTACCACTACGTGCCTTATTTGGATTAACAATTGCTGTGGGTTCATATATGTCAATAACCTTTATCGGTAATGCAATTCGCGAGTTACAAGAAGCTGGTTATATATCTACTACACAATTATTTGGAACTATACCTCGTCTTGATATAAACTTGGCAGAAATGACTGGAATTCATCCTACCTTAGAAACTATAGCAGGGCAAATAATATTGCTTTCAATATATGCAGCTGGTTCTTTATACGTGCTTGCTATTCAACCAAGAAAAAAACAAACTATTGCTGCAATGAGAAAATCCATAAGGGATAAAAAGACATCATCATCGACCTCTTGATTTGTTTTTAAAGTGAGTCTAAAATTGTCTGAATCTCAATTTATCTTTTGATACTCTTGCAGAGGTCATTATCAAAATGAAGAAAATTCGAATTGGAATTGATGTTGGTGGCACTTTTACAAAAGCTGTAGCAATTGACATGATGGATAAAAAAATTATAGGAAAAAAATTAGTTCCAACGACACATTCTATGACAAAAGGTGTTTCTAATGGCATAGTTCAAGTATTGCTATCCTTAATTGCTGAGTATGGGATTAAAAATGATGAAATCGAGTTAATATCTCATAGCACAACTCAAGCGGTTAATGCGCTTTTAGAAGGTGATGTATCGAAAGTTGGTATTATTGGCATGGGTGTGGGATTAGAAAAATCTGACATAATTAAAAGAACAAATATCAAAAACATTCAACTT
>JBQCGN010000310.1:0-5214 GCA_051955655.1 Candidatus Nitrosocosmicus sp.
TAAAATAAGAAAGGGATCGTTGTCTAGCATGGTAGGATGCCAGCCTTGGGCGCTGGAGGTCGTCGGTTCAAATCCGGCCGGTCCCATCTCATTTTAAGAATTATCGTAAAACAAGTTTCGAAAATAATAATAAAAATTGGTATAATAGTTATACTCTTCTTCCCCTACGACCACCGGGTTTTCTTGTTGTATCATGAGGAACAGGAGTGACGTCGTCTATTCTCCCTATTCTAAATCCTGCTCTAGCTAATGCTCGTATTGCTGCTTGAGCTCCAGGACCGGGTATTCGGGGCCCAACTCCCCCTACTGCCCTAACTCTAATATGAAGTGCATTGATACCTTTGCTTTTTGCTGTATCTGCTGCAGATACAGCAGATTTCATAGCAGCATAAGGAGACGATTCATAACGATCGGCAGTTACATGTCTACCACCAGAGCTAATAGAAATTGTTTCTGCACCACTTATATCGGTTATATGAACAAGAGTATTATTATAACTACTGAAAATATGGGCTACTCCCCATTTGTATTGAGTAATTTCTTCCTGCGACATTTAATATAAATTTTTTTGGTCTTCACATTTAAAAACCTTTTTAAGATAGATGAATAAAGCCCTTGTTCTTTAATAATTTCATGGGTTTATCAGGACTATATATAAAAACTTTTCCTATACCTTTAGTTACTTTTCCGATAATAAAAAAACTTAAACCATATCTTTTAACTATCGCAATGACTTTATTCAGATTTTTTTTTGCAACCGTTCCTACAATATGATATTCTTCTCCACCATGAAATATCAAATCATCTAAAATAACTTTGTTCATTTGAGAAAATTTTTTTAGGCCTTTAGGAACAGGTATGTTATCTTTTGATATTAACAAATTAACACTACTTTCTTTTGCTATCTCATATAGAGAAATAGCAAGACCATCACTAGAATCAATTGAAGATGAAAGGTATCTAGATATTCTCAACCCAAATTCAAATGGCGGAGAAGGATGTAGGACTGAATTAACGGATTTCGTTTTAAAAGAACGATCTGGACTCTTGAAATCATTTATCAATATTTTTAATCCAGAAGAACTATATCCAAATGGGGCTGAAACAATAACATAATCTCCTACAGCTGCACCATTTCTTCTAGGAACTTGAATATGATTTTTGGAAAAACCTAGCATACAACAATCAATAATGAGCTCTTTTGACTGATTAATATCACCTCCAACTATAAAAAAGCCATATTCTTTGGATGTTCTTATAAATCCTTTAATCAAATTATTAACATTGCATTTATCAATGTATTTAGGTAATCCTAAAGATATTAATGCGATAGAAGGCCTTATCCCTTTGGCACAAAGATCACTTATGGATGAAATAAGAGATTTTCTAGCTATTTGTTGAAAAGTCATTTTGGGTGGAACATCGGTATGTTCTACTAGCATATCACAAGTAATTGCTAAAGAATTGCCTATGCTAGGTATATTGATAATTTTATGCAAAGGAATTAACGAGATATCATCTTTACCAATTAATGGTTCCAAGTTAGAAGTATCCAATTTAGATTTTATTAAATGTAGAATCTGTTTTTCGTTAAATCTTTTCATAGATTTCATATATTTTACTATATATGGACTTATAAAGAGAATTTAATCGGTCTTTTTCAGATTCTAATGATATTCTTAAAACATGTTCCGTATTTGATGATCTTACAAGTACCCATGAGCGATCATCTAAAATAAATTTATAGCCATCTTCATCTATTACCTCAGTTGAATCAGGAGTTAGGGCTGTAGATATTTTCTCCAGCATCTCGTTTAATTTAATTTCAGGTTTAATTGGAAGCTTAGTTCTAAGCTGTTTAAATTTGGAAGCAAAATCCAAACAGCTATCAATTATTTTTTTATCCAATGAACAAATTAGGATACTGGCCAAAAGCCCATCTCTACAATACGTAAAATTTGGCATGATAAAACCGCCACTACTTCCCTCCCCTCCAGCTTCACCATTTACCTCAGATATTTTTTTTATAACATTAGATTCACCAACTTTAGAATAGAAAATCTTTCCCCCATGTTCTTTAATATATTTCTCTATTGTAATACTTGAATCAAGACTAATTACAAATTTTTTTAATTCATTTTTCAAAGCACCTGATATACATAATAGCAAAGTTAAATCAGGGCTAAGACTTTCCCCTTTATCATTTACAATTACCAGCCTATCGCCATCAATATCAAATGCAAATCCAAAATTTAATTTATTTAATTTGACCAATTCTCTTAATTCATTCAAAGGATCGGAAGTAGGATCAGGTCCACGAGAAGAAAAACCAAAAATATCATTTATGCTCAAATATTTTATTCCATAAGTTTGGAATAGATTATTAACATAACCACATGCAGCTCCCCCTCCAAAATCCAAACCAATTTTAAAATCAAAATTTCTGTCAGCAGAAATAGGAATATAGTGTATTAAATCATTCAAATAACTCGAATTAATCTCATAATATTTGGCTGAATAAGTATACCCATGGATATTACTTTTTAGCATTTTATCCAATTCTTCTTCAAATAATCCCCGTCCATTAATCAATAATTTTAATCCATTCCATTCCAAGGGATTATGCGAAGCGGTAATCATAATTGAGCTATTAAAATTTCTGGCTTCTCTAAATAAAACAGGAGTAGGCACAATACCTAAATTATAAACATTTATGCCTTGCTCTAACAGGCAACCTATAACAATATCAGAGATAATTTTCCCTGACTTTCGACTGTCTCGAGCAATAACACAAGAGGGTCGATCAAAATTATTACAAACATATGAACTAAAAAGTCTCGATAATTTGCTTATTTCACCAAGAGTAAGGTCGTCTCCAAATATCCCCCTAATTCCTGAAATGGAAATTTTCATAAAAGCAGAGTAATAAAATCAATAATTTATTTCAAATGGATATAAAATAAATAAATTTAAGAAAAACGAGAGCCAGTTAAAATTACTTCACAGTGTTCACATATGTTTTTATCAATATTTGATTCAATACTATGGTGAACATCGCAGATAATAAAAGTATAACGCATAAAGTTGCATAGTTGAATAAATTTAGTCATCGTACTTGGAGCATAAACCTTATTCAATGAAAGATCCTTGGCAATATCATTGATCATTTTCATTACCTCAAAGTTGACTTCAAGTTTTGCTACTAAAGATAAATCACCTCTTGTCCCTCTTATATAATTACTAACAGCAGCTTGGGTGATACCTAAAAGTTTAGCAACCGTTTCTTCTTTAAGATTATAATCATGGATTAATTTTTTAGATAAAATTGCACGAATAGCGGGGATCAAAGATTTAGATTCTATTTCAGAAGGCAATAGCATAATAAATTTGCAGATTTCTAATTATATAAGTATTATTGACATCAAATAATATATAAAAATAAAAAATATGTGGGTGGAATATAAAATTAGCCTTCTTCCCAGCCTTTATCAAATACACCGAATTTGTGTAAAGGAACAGGTTGGCCTGAAGTATATTCCATTGGTCTCATCCAAAATATAGCATGGGTTGGACAAACACCTACACATGCACCATCAGATATACATCTTTCAGGGTAGAAGACAAAAGCTTTGCCTCTTTTCCAACCTTCAACTGGTTTTACTCTTAGTACATCTGGCCCTAATGCAGTACAAATCTCTACACAAAGTGCACACCCAATGCATCTTTGTTCATCAACATCTGGAAGTATAGCAATTGGCATCTAATAATTCACTAAAAGTTTTCTAACAATAAAACTATTTAAACTGTATGCCTATAGCAAAACAGCGTTATATAAAAGATAAAAAAAATCGAAATGGTGTTTTATCCTATTTACGTAAAGTATCTACTTGGCCGCTATGAAGCCAATCTTTTAGTTCGTCATGTGTTGGCTTGGCATCATGCTTTCCTTGAAGGTGCAGATGAAGCAATACATAATTTACCTGATTCAATAGAACCTTGTTAGCCTCATCACCTTTACGAGCCTTTGTTTTTAAATCTCCAGGAACAGTTGACCACCATTCCTCAAATGTTCTTACCATCAAAAAATCAGCGCTAATTTAGTTTATAAATATTGTGAAAGGTAAATAGACAAAACATAGAGATCACTTAATTCACATATATTCAGAATTACTAAAACACATATACTAAACAATTATAAAAAAACTAAGGAATGACTTTTTCTATTTCTGATGTTATAAATGCTCAACAAGAATTAACCAAATATCGATCAAATATAAGAAATAAAAGTCATGAGAGATTCATTTTTCCTTTTCTTTGTGGTTCTTATTTTACATATAGAAAAATAGATGTGATTAGAATTTTTGAAATCTCAAAAACCTTATCCAAAGATCCAACTTATCTGGATGTAGGATGTGGATATGGAGATTTCTTAGAAAAAATTAGAGAATACATTCCCAAAGCAGAAGGCATTGAGAAAAGTGGAGAAATATTTTACAGTATCGGAAGGATCAAGCCCAGTTATATAACAATTGCTGACGCCTATAATGGTATAGGGAAAGATTATGATATCATGTTTGTAGGATGGATGGAACCAGGAGTTGACTATAGAGATAAGATAGCAAAATCTGCAAAATGCATAATTACAACTTTAGATCAAGGCGGTCAGTGTGGGATAAATGGCAATTGCGAATTTGAGGAAACAGGATTTGAAAAGGTGGCAAGCTGGATAACTCCATCATGGATAGATGTAAATACAGAAATAATGAACAGACATTATTCAAAAATACCCAATAAGTTGATTGAAAAACTTTCAGAACTCAGAGGCGCTCATAATCTATGGTATGTATATTCGAGACCACAGATAAAAGAAAAGATAGAAAATGCTTTAAAATTATGTATGCAAAAGGAATCAGAAATCCAAAATCTCAAAGAAAAATACAATCATGAAATAATTTTAGACGAATGTGGTTTTGGTTTTAGAGAGCCTCTTCCATTAAACCCAGACATATATCTATGGAAAATAAAAATTGAAAATTAAAAATGACGCCACACATAAATGATATTAATAAAGCATTAGATGCCCTGATCAAATTTAGAAGATATGCAACATCTCCCCATCATGAGAGATTCATTTTTCCTTTTCTTTGTGGTTCTTATTTTACATATAGAAAAATAGATGTGATTAGAATTTTTGAAATCTCAAAAACCTTATCC
>JBQCGN010000311.1:0-2558 GCA_051955655.1 Candidatus Nitrosocosmicus sp.
AGATCTCACTTAAGGAAACCATATAAATAATAAATATGCAGAAAAAAACAATCAAACTAATTCTGGAATTTTTAATCTATCACCTGGATAAGTAATAACATATCCAAAAACCCGTTGTTTGAAAAGATTCTAACAATCCGCGATTACATTGATTAGCAATATCTAAAACATAAAGAACACTAAGGTTTGATAAACGAAGAATTAATCTACTTTTTAATCTAGATTTGTCAGTGAACTCAATAATATCAGAACTAGTTCACTTTAAATGTAATGGTCATACGTAATGTACTAATATTGTTTTTTGTGTGATATCCCTTAATATAAAATTAAATTCTAATGATATAAGAAATTATGTTATAACATATGGAGTCATTAAATCTTATTTTTTAAGGAAATAAACTAATCGAGATAATTACATTAAGATTCCCAATTTTGTAATACTCATTAGAGTAATAAATTATATTTGTAACTATATTACAAATAATATAACCCGAATGTAATATGATATGCATTGGTGAAATTCCAATAATCAATAAGGATAGGGTAGTATTTGTTGACTACTTTATTAACACTTTTGTATTAAATATTCGCCTATTTGTTATTCAGGCACAATAAAGACTAATCATTTACTGCTTTTAAATACAAAACTGAAAATCAATTAATTTTAGACCAGTTAAAAAATAGTAACATGTAAAAAAGGAACAAAAAATTTTGCTTTCCAAGTATTTTTATTTAACTTTACCGAATAATTTATTAGTTACAGTTATACTGAGAAGTTATGAATAAGAAAATATCAGTAGTATTTACTACTATATTGATTATTACTTCTGCAATTTTCATCATACCCTCAATCAAATTTCAGCTTTCTCATGCACAGAATAATCAAGACTTACAAAGTAGTGTCCTGAGCATTCACAATCAGGAGCGGACTAAAGTTGGCAACTCACCTCTGACTTGGAGTGACAGCCTTGCAAACGATGCCCAGCAATATGCTCAACATCTAACAGCATCTGGATACGGTCCAAATGACATCCTTCCACATGCAACAGGCACCGGACAGGGAGAAAACCTTTCATGGGGCCATCCAGGTTTCTATAAGGCAAAAGAAGGAGTCCAACAGTGGGCAGACGAAAAGAGTAATTATAGAGGCCAACCACTTAGTAGTGCAGATTTTCAAAAAGGAAAGCCAATGATCGGTCATTATACACAGATGGTATGGAAATCCACAACTCAGGTTGGTTGTGGAACCTCTAGTAGTAATACGCTAGAAGTTCTGGTGTGCCGATACAGCCCACCTGGTAACTATTATGGTCAAGTGCCATATGATTCAGGAGCTTCATCAACTAATCAAGCTGTTACGGATGACCAAAACACATTTGCGCCTAATCAAGAAAATACTGCACGTGATAATACTAATACTAATACAGAGACTAGTGGAAACAATAATGGAGTCTCGGGCGGCGAAACCAACAATCCAGATAATAATGTAAACAATAATGGAGTCTCGGACGAAGGCAACACTGGAAGGTAAATAGTAAAAAAAAATCTTCTTTTTTTATTTAAGTTTAAATCGATTATTTGCTTAACTAATTTATCGAGTTAAATTTAATCAATCTCATCCCCAAAAAATAACAACAAGATTCAATAAACTTTAAATATGTTATAATAACTTTAGCTCCCAAATTAATTGACTAATGGAAAGGCAATAATTAAAAATATTTTAAAAAATTATGCTAAGGAGGTTGGTTTAGATATTTGATAGTTATTTGTTTTCTTTTGAATTATAATTGGAAATCCGATATTCATCCAATCTGAATTAATACTATATTGATTGAAGAAAGAGGTCTTGGTATGATTTAATTTGAAATATAAAATATAATATTTACCTTTTACAACCCTCTAGCTATGCACAAAATGCATGCAATATATCGACTGTTTGTATTATATGTATATGACTTTTGATAGGTTATTGAACCTGGCTTGTTATCCTGTACTGTTCTTTTCATTTGTTGTATTACCTTTTTGAAATCTTTTATTACTCTTTTATCTATAGCAATTTGACTCCAAATGTATATGATTGGTCTCTGTAAAGAAAAGCCATCATTTTCCTTTTATAATGATGACAAAGGAAATAAGCTATTGTTTTACATGATTTTTATAATTTTTTTTCCATAAAAAAAACTAGTCAATAATCCATTGATTAGCCCTCTTCATAAAATAATCATTATTTTAAAATAATGCTTTTATTAAAATGGATAATTGAGTACAAACCTATTTTCTTTCCAAAAAAAAATTTGTGGATATATCGGTTCTTAATCAATGAAATCAATTGATAACTAAAAGTAATTTACACTTTGAATTTTAAAATATCTGAGAATTATCTTTTGATTTTAATTTAGTTTTTGATATTACTTGGAAAAGGTATGTTTTTTCATAATTCATAAAATATTGTAAATATGTAAAGAAATAATATGGTGAAGAGATAATTCTATATTTAATGCTTTGAGTAACTCATTATTAGATGTAGATTTCTCATTCCTATTTTTTGATTTCATCTT
>JBQCGN010000312.1:0-3550 GCA_051955655.1 Candidatus Nitrosocosmicus sp.
ATTAACTAATTTAAAGGAAAGGAACATACTATTACTAAAAGTTTATTTCAATATTGGTGACAACTAACTAAAATATTCAGTTTCTACAGATGGTGGTATATCATATTCTCAAGCCTGTCGATTCTTAAAAATTTTCAACATCATCTTTACTCTTATTTTAAAAAAACTTGGATTAAAAAACAATTTACTCTATATATGATAGAACTGAGTTTTGTTGACTATTTTCCATGTGGATTTGAGAAAAGCAAAAGAAAACATGTAATAAACTGGTTGAATTGATCTATTTATTACTACAATAAGAGGTTATAGGATGTTAAATGAACAAAGTCCATAAAAATAATGTAAGATTTAATGAATAGTTTTTCAACCCGCACAACAATTTCAGAATTCTATATAAGAATAAAATTTTTTTGGTTAAAAGAGTTACCAGAATATAAAATAAAAAGTCATAACAATTTCTTAATCTTTTGCCAATTAACAACTAATGCTAAAATATTCATAACTCTAGTATAAAATTAAAAAAAAGGAATTTGTGACCGGTTTAGATTTAGAAATTGATTAATAACCAGAGCCACTTGAGCTACCTGAAGAACCCGAGCCACTTGAGCTACCTAAGGTTGCAGAGCTAGTAGAATTGGTTCCAGTAGAGTTTGAACTAGTTGCATTTGCACCACCTGAGGAACTACTACTAGTATTACCTTGTGCATAAACAGAGCTTAAGACTAGAGTTGATACTGCAAATGCAGCAATTATTGCTACAGCAGCTAACATACTATATTTTGCATTCATTGTAAGACATATCCATAACATGGTTTATAATATAGATACTCTTATTTTGACAAAAAAACAAATTTTACTATCACATATCTGAGCAAATACTTTAAGAATTAAGTATACTGAATCTAAACTTATTATTTTCTATGATTAATTACATCATCATAATATTCAAATTTTTTCCGGATATATTTATATTAAAGGTCTAGAATTAATTAGTTTTCAAAAAGTTTCACATCGGTAAGACTTTAACTTATTTTTGGTTTAATCTTATATTTAAAAATCAATATTATGATGCGAATAAGTTAAAATACTATGATAATTAATTAAATGTATCACTATTGTCAATATCAGGTGAATTTATCTCAAGTCACGGTCATTCCATTGCTTTTGCCAATGACAAGCATATTGATGATAATAAAAATAGTTTTAATGATTTTGAGCCCTTATATAAAATTGTTCATTCATACCTAGCTTTTGGATATGCAGTTATCTATGGCGCAGAATCATTTCAGGGAAATGCACAGGACGAAATGGCCCGCATATCAAATCAAATAACAAAATCAAAAATGACATTTCCTATAAAAAATAACATAGATTTTGATCACAATTGCGATATTCATGAAGCTAACAAAGCGGGATCTTTTGTCATAATTGATGCAGAGGCATCATATGATAAAAACTATGATGATAAAGATATATTAAATTATTGGTACGCTCAATTTTCAAATATAGCGAAAAATATTAAAGAAAAAAAAATAAAAGGAATTTTTGGGATTAACTCTCCAGAGCCTTACTTGAGCAAAAATCGTTACAAGACATTCATAGGTTTTGAAAAAGAAATGGGAAAAGAATTAGCCGGTAATTTGGCATTCTTGTGTTGGTACAAGGGAAAAAGGCTTGAAAATCTTAAATTGTCAGAGTTATTAGACATTGTTATCTCCCATGAAAACATTTTACATGATAATTTCCAATTTGATAAATTTCATACAGAAAAAATATTGAAAATCATAAGCAAGATTATAGACAAAGATGCAGGGGCATCAGATGAAAACAACGAAACTTCCACCCTATTATTTGAAACAATAAGACATAGATATAAAATTGATAGAGAATCACTGGCATCAAATCCCATGCTTTTAGAACAAGTATTATCAAAAACATTAGGAAATGATAATTATTATTATAACATACAACCAACTATATTAAGAGAAATAAAAAAAGAAATATTGTTTGATAATATCTCTCCTGATTTTTCATCTCTAACATCTACAAAGTTTGATGACTAAAAAAGAAACTAAAAATGGTATAAGATGATATAATTTTGCTCAAAACTCCAATGGAATTTGTAAAAGATATCAAAGCTGGGATGCATATTGTTCTGTTTTTTGAAGAAATAGAATATGCCAGAGCTATTTCATTTGCTTATTTAATACAAGGAATAGAAAATAAAGAAAATTGCTTTTATATTACATCAAAAGAAGATAAATTTTTTATAAAGAAAGAATTTGAATACACTTTTCTAAAATTTAGAGAGTCTTTTGGAGCATATAAAAATAAATTTAAAGATACTTTTTTGAAAATAGAAAAACTCCCTAATTTGTTTGAATATCCTAATGGATTGGATCAAGCTACAAAAGATATTTTGAATATACTAAAATCAGGTTATCTATATACATCACCATTAAAAGGATATGTAGGTAATGAAAGCGACCAAAAAGTCAATGATAAAGATATAAGTAAAAGAGGATCAGATACAAAAAGAACTGTCTTAAGATGTATGCATGAAGTGATAACAAGAGAGCAAATTCTAAAGAATATAGAATGGGAAAAAAATTATCGTAATACAGTATTCAGAAAGAAAATGTCTAATACTTCGATTATATGTACATATCCGGTTGATAATATTATGGCTGTAATCGAGGGAAATTCAACAATATATTCACAATGGATGACAGAGCTTTTGAATATGTACGATGCTGTAATTTATGCTAAATTTAATTGGAGAGGCGCCGCATTCAATTTAGCTTAGCATGAATACAAATAATAAATTATACGAAGAAAAAAGGAATTAGCCAGATCTTAATATTGGTGATATATATTCTATTTTAGTATCTATATTGGATTCATATACACTCAATTCTTTTGCAATCAAAACTTTTTTAATACCGGGCGTTTTCTTTGTAACAGATATAATTTCATATAATTCTATTTCGTTTTTAAATACTACAATACAAACCAAATCAAAGTTATAAAGTGTTACCGATACAGAGAGTAACTGTTTTATTTTAAGCAAATCACTTACTATAGACGAATTTCTTTTTTTAGAGGTATTTATAAATAAAAATGCTTTATTTAGTCTCAATTTTTCATAATTTATTTCAGTCTTTTGGTTTGCTAGTCCTTTTTTTAGCAAATTTTTAGTTCTTCTTCTGACCGTGCTCAAGGGAATTTTTGATTTTTCCGCTGTTTTTTTGCTATTTTCATTTTTAAGAAACAAATCTAACAACTTTAAATCAATTTCATCAAATAGATTGCTTTCATCATCTCTATTATTTGTATTATATTCAGAAGTATCAGTTTTATTCATATTTTGTGTTTATTGTCTCCATTGTTATATATTGTTCATAAAGGTTTAAATTTTATTCTATTTCTCCAACCTGTTTGTTTTAATTTGATAAATCATTGTTTAAAACAACAAGTTTATGATGGAAGATTGTTCTAATTGAATCCTACAATCTACATTATATCTTCCAACCAAATCAAAAACTATTTC
>JBQCGN010000313.1:0-3467 GCA_051955655.1 Candidatus Nitrosocosmicus sp.
ATTAGGAATCACAAATTCAAATAACCTTAGGTTCAGGCAATCTTTGTTGATACCTTCATACAATTTAGACAAAGGATTACCTATCAGTGACAATTATTTATATAGTTGGTATTTCTATATTGTGAAATGATATCCAAGGCTTCTTTTGGCATAATCTTAAGTATCGGAGCGGTGTTACTGTTCGCGATTTGGTCTAACATCTTGCTGCTACAACCACATCTCGCCACGGCACAAATCATACCTGGCGTTATACGAGTACCTCCATTTGGCTCATCACCAGCTAATACTACCGCAACAGAAACAGATAATACTACAGCAGCAGTAGCACCAGCTAATACTACAGCAGCACAAGCACAATAAGCGGGAGACCCAGCCGATGAGGAGGCGGTGTCACCGCGGTTCGGCGGCGCCCGTGTTCGGATAACTTGTCACAACTAGATACCACAGCAATAAAGGTTCCAATAACTTCTGCAATGAACCATTTTTGGATTGTAGAGAGGTTATCTCTAATAGTTTTGGCAATGTTATTTGTTTTTAACATTTTATTTCTTGCATATTAATTATGGGTATCATGCTAGCATAGCAGAGATTATAGTTTTTGTTTATTCCTCTTTATTTTCTATATCGAGTCCGCCTATCAGTTCTTTAATCCTTTGTTCAATTTAATCTCTAATCTCTGAAACCTTTTCTAGTGGTTTTCCTTTTGGATCTTTAATATTCCAGTCTACAACTTTGGAGATAAACAATGTAGGACAAAAACCCTTATCCATGCATCCCATGTTTATTATTTTTGTTGCATTTTTAATCATGTTTTCGCTTAATTGCTTTGGTTTTTGGTTACTGATGTCTATACCTATTTGGCCCATTGACTTTACAACAATAGGGTTAATTGCATATGCAACTTTAGTTCCAAAACTTGCCGCCTCATAGATGTCAGGAGCATTTTCCTAAAAAATGCCTTGGCCATTTGACTGCGTCCTGCATATTCGACGCAAACAAAAAGAATAGTATTTTTTGATTTGATTTTAGGTTTGTGAGGAATAGATGGATTCTTTATTGGAATCAATCTTTAATAGATTTTATCGTTAAACTTGTTATCTTTCTTCTTGTAATATTGCCATTTTGTTTTTGTTCTTGTTGCTGTTCCAAATCCAAGTATGGCTTTTCATCAAGTATCTCTATATTCTTAAATCCTGCTTCTCTCATGCTTTTGATATAATTCTCTTTTGTCAAAGCACCATCAATACAACTGCACCACCTTTCGGCATCAATTGAATTTACTTCCACTTCCTTATCTGTGAATAGATCAGAAATAACCATTTTTCCAACTTTGGACTTTAAGATTCTATAAACCTCTTTGAACACATTTGTTTTGAGAAAAATCTAAAAATAATGCATATATTTTGAATTAACCTCCCTAGGAATATTTTATATTTTTAGAAATAGTCTTAATGGATCTGATATAAATATAATAACAAATCATGAGCATAATGGTCTTTATAAATAATTTCTATATCCATATATAACATACAAAACAATATCTAAAATTACAGACGATACAATAGTACGAGAAATTCTCAATTATCTTTCAAGGTGCTGCAATTATCTAGAAATGGAATTAAAAATATTGAAACCAATACAAAAAGATGCAGGCGTTCATTACTCACTTGGAACGACAGAATCAATTATTGATCCTGAATTGAAGGATCAATCATATGGCCCAGATGACTTTGTCAATTATCTAAGCAATAGATTCAATATCAGTTGGTGAAGAAAAGGCAAAATAGATGTTAAAAAAGATAGATCAAATGAAATAACAATTTCCAAAGGGAAAAGGAACATGGTCATAAAGCTGTTTCCTAAAGATTTAAAAGCTAAATTATATAATGACGATGCTCTCCGAGGAGAATTTGATCTATCTAAAACATCGCAAAATGATTTTGTTGATGAATACGTATTTTCAGAGTTTAAAAAGATCTCGTTTGAAGATTATATAAAATCTAAAAATTTTAGATACATCAAGAGTAAAGAAATTTCGAACAAATATATGCAATAGAATAATTGAATATTGTTATAAGGAGTATATTACGAACAAAAAAGAGATATCTAACAAAGAAAAAAGCCTCAAATTATTAACTATGGATAATAACTTTATGAATTTACTTTATAGTGTAAGAAATGTATTTGACACATATTTTATTTATTTTATTAATATAAAAAAATGATAATAACTAATTATCGGTTTACTTATTCGCTAGATAAAGAGAATTTCAACAAGCCCAATTATGATCACACGGTAAAATCTAACAAATTTTTGGATTAATATATTTAAGTATCTTTATATTTTAATCCTTTTAAAAGTTATTAATTCTTGATAATTTATATTGTTATTTTGTTATACGATATATTTTTATTAAGAAAAGATCAATTCTTGTTAATATTAAATTTAAATTAATAAACTGTTTAATAACATAAAATTCTTAAATTGGATTTTTGGTACATAATGCACTTGCAATGAGTAGATAACCGATATAGAATAATACAAATCATTTATTTTTAGATGATTACTATATTTACCAATAACTTTGCTTTTTTGCTGATTAAAGTTTTTAGATATTAATATTCCTATATTCAAATGAGAAGGTCAATTTTTGAGTTTAACCTTCTACTTGAAATAGAAAAACTGGACTTGGATATACCTAAAAACGGTTACTGGAAAAAGGGCAACCAGGAATTTGACAATGTGTTTGATATTGTGAAATTATATCATTATACATAAATAATAGTTTTATTCATATGGTATAATTGTCTCATTATATATTACTAATAAATTGGACTGATCAAGGTAGAAACAAAATCAAAGAATCTTCAGACCGCTTTAATTCCTTTAAAACATAACTTGAAAAAACCGGTGGAAAAGTGATTGGATGTTACTACACTTTTGGAGAATATGATGTGGTAATAATTATGGAAGCTCCAAATGATGAAACAGTAATGTCTCTAATGCTCAAAGTTGGATCAATTGGAAATGTGACAACCAAAACATTGAAAGCATTTGATCTCGATGAAGGCTTAAAGATTATAAAAGATCTTTAACAAATTACCCAACAACAAAAGACAAAAATCAGTATTTTGATGTATTTTATCATTGGGTCATTATGGTACAGACCTTCTGGATTAAGGTGCTTTGTATTATTATACAAATTTTATAATAATAGAGTAGTCTTATTTAAGAGGACATTTATTAATAATTTTATACTCAACAAAAAGAAGTAGTTAATAATATAGATGCATTTTTCTATTTTTAGATTCAAATTATATTGTCATGTTATTAGGAAATAATGTTATGGAATCTTTTACTAGATATTATGGCTTGCTTTTTATTTTTATGATATAACTGAATATTAACAATATTTCAAGAGGTATTTCTTTGTTCTATGGTTATTTTGTTCGCTTTTTGTTAACTT
>JBQCGN010000314.1:0-2839 GCA_051955655.1 Candidatus Nitrosocosmicus sp.
TTATCGTTGTTGATTTTAAATAGAATCTAACTAAAAACAAAAAAATTATGACTATACTTTTGCTCCATCACATATTTTTTAGATTGTAAATATAATGTATTATCTCAAGTTAAAAAGTCAAAGGAAGTTCTATGGAACATAGGCATACCTGCAAAACTATATACAAAATTTATTATAACTTTCGTAACAAATCAATGTATTAATTGAATCTTTATGTTGGATGCTCTGGATGGAGTTACAAAGGATGGATTGGGACATTTTATCCCTTTAATCTTGAAAATAAAAATTGGTTATCTTATTATTCTAAATTCTTTAAATTCGTCGAAGTGGATTCTACCTTCTATACTATTCCCTCTAGATTTGTAGTTAGAGGTTGGAAAGATAAAACACCTGATGATTTTAAATTTGCTTTGAAGTTCCCAAAAATAATAACACATGATAAAAAGATGAAAGATGTATCGAGGGATTTACAAGTATTTTTTAGTAATCTAGAGCCTTTAATAGACAAGACCGTTTTTCTTTTAATCCAACTACCGCCTTATTTAACTGAAAACGAGGGTTTTGATTTACTTAAAGCCATGATAAATAGACGTGATAGAAGATTTGATTATGCTATTGAGTTTAGGGATTCATCATGGTTTAATGATAAAGTCTATGATTTTCTAAAGAATAACAAGATAACTTTAACTTGGAGCATTAGAGATGAATTGAGAACACCTTCTATAATAACATCAGATCAAATCTATATCCGTTTTATAGGTGATAGAAGTATAAATGATAAAGACTTTGGTAGGATTATAAAGGATAGAAAAAAAGAGATGGTTGAATATGCTGATATCGTAAATGAAAAAACCTCCACAGAAAAACAAACTATTTCAATTGCTTTCAACAACCATTATGCCGGTTTTGGGCCCGAATCATCTAGCACCTTTTTGAAGATGATGGATAAAACTTCTCCAGATTGGACAAAAGAATTAAAACAGAATGAAAATATAGATTTTTCTAAAGAAAACAACCATCAAACTAGTATATTTGATTTTCCTAATTATAAATCATAGTTAAATCAAAAATTATTGCTTTATTTTAAAATTTGCTATAACTGATATCTCACTTACTTGTAACTTTGGGTATGCAGATATTGTAGAAATCATTTCCTGTTCTATGACATTTTTAAAAAAAAGGGCCGGTTATCTCTAATTCTGTGAATAAGGTTAATTGTAAATTTAATTTCTTTTGATTCTATCTGATAACAAGCAAAATTTCTCCTACAAAGTAAAGAATGATTTTCTAAAAAGTTTAAATTTATCTTTTTGATTCCAAATAACAAGAATTCTTTTGGAATATTTTTTTTAAATTTTATTACCAATACGTTTGATTTCTATATCATTCAATCAACTATAAATAATAAAGAATAATGCATTATAATACTGCAAAGTTTGTTTAAAACTATTCTATTATTATATATGAAAATCTAACCCAACTCTTTAAATAAATATTTTTAAATTGGCAAATATGCAAAAAATTACTCCATTTTTATGGTTCGGTAATAATGCTAAAGAAGCTGCTGATTTTTATACTTCTATTTTCAAAGATTCAGAAATTACCGGTATCAATTATTATGGTAATTCAGGCGGAAAAATATCTAAAAAACCAAAAGGATCGGTAATGATCGTTTCATTTCATCTACAAGGACAAGAATTTATTGCATTAAATGGGGGACCATATTTTTCATTTTCTCCTGCAACCTCATTTTTTGTAAATTGTAAAACAAATCCGGAGATAGATGCTTTGTGGAATAACTTATCTTCTAATGGTGGGACAGTTCTTATGAACCTTGATAAATACCCATTCAGTGAAAAATTTGGTTGGTTAAGTGATAGATATGGTGTATCTTGGCAATTGGCTTTAGCAAACAGTTCACATACAATTACACCATTTTTGCTTTTTACTGGAGATCAATATAGAAAAGTCGAAGAGGCAATAAATTATTATATCTCAGTATTTGAAAATTCGCACATTATCAATATAGAACATTATCGTAGCAAAAATGGAGATGTAGAGAAAGACCGGTCTAAAGGAGTTGTCAAACATGCTATATTCTCTCTCAATGGTCAGGAATTTATGGCAAGTGAAAGTAATGCAGAACATTCTTTTTCTTTCACTCCTGCTATATCTTTTGTTGTAAATTGTGAAACCCAAGATGAAATAGATTATTTTTGGGAAAGATTATCAGAAGGTGGTAAAACAGAGCAATGTGGTTGGTTAAGTGATAGATATGGTGTATCTTGGCAAATTGCCCCTAATATTTTAGGACAATTGATGTCTGATAAAGATGTTGAAAAATCAGAAAGGGTTATGAAGGCAATGCTACAAATGAAAAAGATCGTTATAAAAGACCTCCAACAGGCTTACAATCTGCAACATTAATGTATTTTTCAATGTTCTTTGACATTAAAAATATATTTGCTAGATAGATTCAGGATAATAAATTTGAATTTAAATGATTGTTGATTTAACTCAATTGTTTAATTTTTCTATTAAAGCAAATTAAACTGTTGTATACTTATTTTATTTTCAAGTTACAGCTTTGCGTTAGTAAAACTCAAGTGTAAAAGAATTCGTTGTAACCGTATCTTTTATTTTCTTTGATTCTATTTGATTAATGATTAACTCACAGTTCTGTAAATATTTCCACCGAGACTGATTACAAATCTAGTAACAGTTTTAGTGGATAATCTTTTAATATCTACTCATTAAAACGGCTTTAATGATTAAAAACTTATTAGGTATTTTTTCAAATAATCTGCCTCTTCTGTATGATAATCACATTCGTGTTAAA
>JBQCGN010000315.1:0-5112 GCA_051955655.1 Candidatus Nitrosocosmicus sp.
GTATAACAAAGATGACTGATAATCATCTTTTCTTTTAATATTTCGTTATATGTGGTTAACTTTTTATTTATTTTATGGTTTATAAAAAGCAGATTGATATGGATGAGTATAAAATATTCTTATAAAATTCAGTTGGAAATTTAAATCGATGAACTTGAAATTCAAATAAGGAAAACAAATTGTATTAAATTTGATTACTCTTTATTTGAATGACTATTCATGACATTAATATTGAAATACGGTATATTGTTTTATAATATATAGTAAGATTTAAAATGTAAGAATATAAACATTAATTATGTCTGCCACATTTTTAGTTTTCTATAGATTTAAAACAATGACTCCTGAAGAAACAAAGAAAGCAAATGAACAATGGAAAGAGATTAAAAATAGTTTACCACAAGGGATAGAGCTAATAGGCGAGTATAATCATGCATGGGGAACTGAATATAATGGATTTTTACTTTTTGAGGCAGAAAGCAGTGATGACTTTATGGACTGGTGGTCTAAATTTAAAGATGGTATCAGATGGTATGTTGATCATACGCATACAATAACTGCACGTAGAAAATGAATGGATTGCTTTATAAAAAGACAACAGTTTTATTCAATTGGTTATAAGCCGTAGTATGGGATACAATGCCTTTGTTCTGGTTAACTGTAGTTTAGGCTCAGAGGCAAAGGTAATGCAGGACATACGTGAACTTGAGTATGTAGAACGAGTCTACCGTGTATATGGCGTTTATGATCTTATGGTTAAGGTTGTTGCAAATGATAAAGAAGACCTACAACGTAAAATTCTTCTGATTAGAAGACTTGATGAAATTAAATCTACATTAACATTATTGGAACTAAATAAATAATAACTCATTAATTTGACTAACTAATTTTCATTTTTAAGACCTATTTTTTTTGGAAATATTGAGAAAAAAATTATATGAATTATTAACTAAATCTATTTAGGGACATCCTTCCATTTTTTGGATATAGTATCCATCGTCTTTTATACTCTGTTCAACCATAGGAGGGGCTTGTTGAATGTGACAAAATTGACATTCCTCTTGAGTCATTTTTTGACCTCCCTGATCAACTTTTTGCAAAAACTCTTTCCCATATTCAATGGCCTTTTCATGTGGCGTGCTTGCTTCTACAATCACGTCAAAATGCATTATTCTGCCGTCTTTTTTTGTAACATATGTATCATAAACTGCACATTCCATAGTTTTACTATGATCCTATTATATTTATTTTATTGCGTTGGCAACTGCATGTAAAGACGTTAAATGGTTGAAATTTGATATAAGATAATGAGTTATTCGGATATCTGACACAGGACACAGAGAAAGTGCTAAAGATCAATCATACCAAATTTATGGAAACAGGAGTTGCATTTGAATTTCTCTTTTCCAGGATTACTTGAAATCACATCCAACTGGCCTTTTGTTCTACAATTTGGACATTTTCCGTATATTGTTTTTTTCGTATTCCTATAATTTGTGAAATATTATATAAATTCTACTGTTAAACAAAAGTAATTTCTAATTACAGATGTATCTTGTTATTCTTAAACTCCAATAGTACATTCTTTATTTGTTTTTAATTTACATTTTTGGTCATGTCTCCAACTCCCGTTATAAAATATTTGTAAATGTGTTGCACCGTCTGTTTCTTTTTGTATTCTCCTACTTCCATTTTCTGGGTTGGTAGATCTATTTCTTTTATCAAAAGGTTCTATAAATTTTTTCATAACTGTTTTAAGTTTATGGATTATAAAAGTTAATTGTTAAATCAATCTATTGATTTTTTTGTCCTAATGTATTATATTTTTTTAAATTTGGAGAGAAGATTTCATCTTGTTTAAATTTGAGGTTACTTGGGTATAGATGATGAACATTGTTTGAAGTTTTATGTTACTAATATTTATTAGGATGATTTTGTTTATTTAATTAAGAATTAGTTTTGCAAAATTGGGATGAAGATTTTGATAAAATTATGAAAAGAAAGATGAAATCTTTTATGGATAAAAATTACAACCACGATAGTAATCTTGACTCTAGATACAATAATCAGAAAGAGTTATATCCAAATGTTCCAATACTTTTAACCGATTATAATTTTAACGAGTCTATCAGCAAATACCGATTTTTGATTGTGGATTTTTGGGCTGCTTGGTGCGGTCCTTGTAGAATGATATCCCCTATAATCGAACAATTATCCCTTGAACTTGCTGGTAAAGTTGTATTTGGGAAATTAAATGTGGATGAAAATCCCTATGTATCCAATGCTTTTGAAGTCAAGAGCATACCAACAATGATTATTTTTAAAGATGGTAAGTTAGCCGATAGAATAATAGGTGCTATGACAAAATCTCAACTATATTCTCGCATATCTTCGCATATTCATACTGATTAATGAATGAAATCATTTTAAATATTTTGAAAAACAGTCTTTATATTAAAATTTTAGATTTAAGTTAGCAGGGGTTATGGTTATAATAGAACAAAGAGAAGGATATTCTCTTGCAAAAAAATTTTTTAATTACGATAATGCATCAAGTTATGATAAGTTAGTAAAATTTGCGACGTTGGGTCAAGATTATTACTGGAAGAAAAAGATTTCTGACAAAGTCTTAGAAAAAGGATTAATATTGGATCTAGCTTGCGGTACTGGAATTCTATCCTCTTTGATGAATAAAAAGGGATTTGATATACATGGCGTAGATTTAACTTTTGATTATCTTAAACTATCAAAAATAAAAAGTTCAGAATATTTTTGTATTAATGGATTGGCAGAGTTTTTACCTTTTAAAGGAAACCGTTTTGATTTTATTATTAGTTCTTATCTTCCTAAATATTCTGATTTGATTCTTCTTGTAGATGAATGTTACAGGGTTCTTAAAAGAGGTGGAATTGTTGTATTACATGATTTTATCTATCCCATGAGGCCCATATTACAAGAATTATGGAAAATTTATTTTAAAATTCTTAAACTAGGGGGCGGAAAATTTTTTAAAAACTGGGATAAAGTATTCAAAGAACTTGAGTTATTGATAATGAAATCCGATTGGTATTATACTTTACCAAATCTTTTGATAAACAAGGGGTTTACAAATGTAATTTCTGAGACTCTTACTTTTGAAACATCTGCTATTATATCGGCAAAAAAACCATGAGTAAAGATTCTAGAATCAATGAATGGTATGTACCTAAATTTGGCCCTTTAAAATTTAGACTTTTCGTTGGGCTATTGTTTTTACCCTATACTGGTATGTGTATATCTTTTGTTATTCTTGGTGGATTGTTATCTCCTGTTGTTGACTTAAAGCGGTTGTTTGTCATTTGTATAATTTATTTCATGTCATTAGGAGTTGCTGCACATATTGCAGATAGTATTGGCTCAAAAAAGATAAAGCCATGGGGGGATTTATTTACAAAAAAACAAAGTTGGATTTTGATGATGTCAAGCTTAATCTTTTCTTATGCTCTGGGTTTTTATTATATTATTTATTTTACCCCTTTTCTTTTGATCATTGCCGTTTTAGAGGGCTTTTTTTTATTTGCCTATAATTTTGAGACATTTAATGGTTTTTTTCATACCGATTTTTGGTTTTCTATATCTTGGGGTATGTTACCATTTCTTGGTGGTTTTATTATTCAAACAAACTCAGTTACTCTCTTGTCTTTGTCATCGTCATTAATCGCATTGTTCCTAAGCTATATAGAAATAAAACTTTCAAGACCTTATAAAAATTATAAGAGAAATCAACACAATTTAGATAAAGTTCAGACCTATGAAAAATACTTGAAGATATTGAGCCTTGGGATAATTTCAGTTACATTAGTGTTATTATTTTTAAAGATATCTTTTTTAAATGAATAATAAAAGGCGATCAAAATACCAATTCTTTTATATGTATTATACATTATTTCTTCTTATCTATAAATGAGTACCACCAATAATGATAGTAATAATCCAAATGGCGATAAAAAAAGAGTTTCTACACCTTCTATTGGCGAAGCAGTTAAAGAAGCAATAGAAACAGGTAAAGAAGTAACAATGCAAGGACCTACTGATACCGAAGATTTTGATGATATCAAAGACATCATTTCTAATGCTGCTCAAATAAATGATTCATCTTCTAAAGAAATAGATAAAGGCATTGAATTGTCTGTCGATGAAGATAATGATTCTAGATTAGAAATAAATGTAAAAGAACCTCTTCAAGAGTCCAAATCAGTTGAGGATAAAATAATTGTTAATATACAGAAAGAGGAAGAAGCTAAAGTAGAGACAGTTACCACAATACCTACTGAAGAAGGAATAGATGTAGAAGTAAAAACAGAAGTCGAAGTTCCTGTAGAAGATGAAAACAAAAATGTAGATTCTGATTTAAAAGTGGTTGTTCATTCTAATGAGTCGATTACCGAGGTTCCATTAGAACCCTCTACAGTTACATCATCATCGACTTCTCCATCTTCATCTTCTCCTCCTCCTCCTCAATTCCAATCATCACAAGACAATCATTTGCCTTCATTTGAGCAACAAGAACCTATAAAAACAAATAATACGTTTGATGAACTTGAAACCAAATACACTCAAAAAAATAAATCTCCATCCAATACCGACGATTATGACCATCCGAATACTGCTGCCGTTTCATCTATTTCATCTAATCTGTATGACAATTTACGAGTCCCCGGACAAATGTTTACACTTGCGACCAAAGATGTGGCCGATAGGTACATTGAATTTCAAAATCAATCTTTATACTCCTTTCAATCTGCATTTTCTAAATTTGTGGAAAATACTGGTAATATGTTCTGGAATAGTCAGGCATATTGTACAAATCTTCAAGATATGTATTCAAAAATGGCGTTACTATATACAGAAAATACTGTTGCATTGACTAAAATGTTTAATGATATTGCTGTTGCAAGTGCGGACATTTTTAAAAGTTTTTTTACTGTGTCAAAGACACAGTAAATATCTTGGTAGTCTATAACTGATGCACTAGAACAATAATAATATATTTAATTTTGCATTTAACGATCTCCATAACCATTTGAAAAATTATTATGGGCCATGCAGAATGTTGACGTCTAATTTAAACCT
>JBQCGN010000316.1:0-3764 GCA_051955655.1 Candidatus Nitrosocosmicus sp.
TTTAATCTGTTAAATCTTTTTAAAATTTTAAAGTTTTTTACATCTTTTATAATTTTGCGATTATAATATGCTGCTTGTATTATCAGAGTTAAAGATAAAATGAAATAATAACAATAGTCACAAAAAATATTACTTGTTCTCTCATATATTAAATAAGATATACAAATATTTTTTCATTATTACTGTCGTTGTTGTTCTACTTTGTATAGCGGAAGACTAAAGGAAAAAGTTGCACCTTTCCCATCCTCATTGTTGTTTTTAGCCCATATCCTTCCACCATGAGCTTCGACGATGGATTTGCAAATATACAGTCCTAAGCCCGTGCCACCTGTTCCAGATATAGAGAAAAACTTGGAGAATAGATGTGGAAATGTTCTTGAATCTAAACCCTTGCCTGAATCTTTAATATTTATGATGACTTCTTCTGATCTATTGTTATTTGCTGTATCATCTTTATCGTTATCAATACCGCCGCTTTTTTCCATGTCAATAAGGATTGTTCCTTCTTTGGTAAATTTAATTGCATTATCTAAAATATTGGAGATCACTTGAATAATTCTCTCTTTATTTGCATCTATGATAAGATCTTTATCTATCATAGCTGCATTATTATATATAATATTTATTTTTTTATTATCAGAAATAACATTTTCTCTTATATCATCCACTGTTGACGATAAAACTTCTAAATTAATTCGTTCTTTGTTAAGTGTAAGTGCGTTATTGTCTATGATTTTTTTTGATATAACAGAGATTTACACAATCTTCCTCTTCTTTGAATGTAAAAATGCACGTATAAATTAAAATCAATAAATTAAGAATGTGTTCTATTGCTATAATTAGAAAATAGAGAAAATATTTAAAATATCTCTAACATTAAGTGATCAATTTCAAAAGATATTCATAGTAATCAATGATTAACCTGAGGTATAATTTTTATATATTTAATTTTATTATTTTAAGAACAAGGATTATTTGAGCCTTTAATGTCTTCATCACCATCATCGATAAAAGAAGTTGACGAACAAACAACTATTGTATTATATGATTCAGAAGACATTATGAAAAGCGCTCTACAACTATTTTCTCAAGTTAAAGAACGAATCGATGTTTGTGCTGACTATAAAGCTCCTTCTTCGCATTATACTATAAAATCACTATGGAATGCTATTGAGAATCTTAAATTTAGAGGTGTTAGGACCCGATTTATTACAGAAGTTACTGATAAAAACATTTTTTATTGCAAAGATCTAATTGAAATAGTAGATGAATTACGTCATTTAGATGAAATAAAGGGAAATTTCGGTATAGCTGATGGAATAGAATATAGAGCAAGCCCAACAGCAGAAGAAAATAAACCTCCTTCTCAATATGTTATAAGTAATGTAAAGACAATAGTAGAGCAACAGCAATATTTCTTTGATATGCTATGGTCTAAATCCATTCCAGCACGTCAAAGAATAACGGAAATAGAAAAAGGGTTTGAAAGGCAATTTATTAAAACGATCGATGATCCAATTCAAATACAAAAAGTCTTTTTAGAGATAACAATTTCTGCATCTTTTGAAATCCTCATAGTGTTTGCTACATTTGATGAATTTGTTAATCAACTTGATAATGGTATCGTAGAACTATTAATAAAATTATCCACATCAAAAGGAGTTATAATAAAGATATTGATTCCTTATCCTTTATCATCTTTCCTTTCTTCTTCTCTGGATACTAATGTTTTATCAGATACCAACAATATAAAGGAAAAAATAGAAAATATATTCAAACAAAATAACGACGACCAACAACAGATTCAGCATAAGATTCAGTTAAGGTATTTAGAACAACCTTTGCAAACCAAATTTACCATTCTAATTGTTGATAAAAAATACTCTTTGGTTATAGAAACAGACAAAGAAAAAGTTAAAACTTTAACATCAGAAAAAACAAAAAAAGAAGAACAAATAGATACCAACAATAAGAATAATACAAAATATTTAAAATCCCAATGTTTATCTATCTTTTCCAATAGTGAATCGACAGTATCTTCTTTATCTTCTATTTTTGAAATATTATGGAGACAAATAGATCTATATGAAGAGTTAAGAGATGTTTACAAAGAATTGGAAATCCGAGATGAAGCACAAAAAGAATTTATAGCAATAGCTGCTCATGAATTGCACAATCCAATTCAGCCTATCTTGGACGTTTCTGAAATATTACACTCTAAAGATGAATATTCAAAAAATAGTGAATATTTAGATGTTATTGTTAGAAATGCAAGAAAATTACACAAACTTGCAGAGGATATATTGAATGTTACAAAAATTTGAAAAACAATCATTTAAACTAAATAAAGAGCGGTTTAACATAAAAGAATTGATATTAAATGCTATACAAGAGTGCTATAATCAAGTTGGTAAATTTTATGGAAACATAAACATTATTTATAGATCTAATGATAAAGAATTTGATACTACTTCAATAAACGGAGATAAAATAAAAATTTCACAGGTTATTACTAATCTGATAATCAATGCAATTGAATTTGTTGATAAAGAAGATGGAGTAATTACTGTTATAGGTGAAAGAAAAGATAATCAAATTTTGTTAAATGTTAAAGATAATGGAACAGGGATCTCCGTTGAAATATTCCCAAAACTATTTTCAAAATATGTTTCAAAATCTAATATGGGAACGGGATTAGGATTGTATATTTCTAAGAGTATTATAGAGGCTCATGGTTGTAAGATATGGGCAAAGAATAATGAAAATGAGAAAGGTGCAGCATTTGGGTTTAGTTTGCCTTTTAATTAAATGAAACTTTATATTTCATCTATATTATGATTTTTGAATTGCTTATTAAGATCCAATTCTTTTATAATAGATTACAGGCAAAAATGTCCTACAAACGACCAGCCGACCCATATCAACAATGTTTTAGGCGAATAATAAGGGACAATAAATTTTAAAAAATTTTTGCATTTATTCATCATATTTTTAGTTAAATAAAATGAAATGATTAACTCAATAATGTATTTATGTATAAAATCAAAAGCAGAACCCCCAAATTAAACCACAGGTTCAAATCTCTTTCCCGGTTGTCTTTGATTCAAACGACTAAATTGGTCAGAGTTCATTATTATGATAATTGAAGATGCTTCAATGGTTATTTTTAGTGTTAATAAAGCGTAATATAGTGAATATGCTTTTGATAATAAGAAATGTATGGCAATATAAACAACGATAATGTTTTATTAATCTCCTCAATCTCTATTAATATAATATGACTGTTAATTTTCATTATTGTTCTATATTTTCACCGATGTTTGTTGTAGTTGTAGTTCTTTCATCTTTGCTTTTAGTTGGGATTAATTCTATCGAGTCTATGTCCAATCAGAATGTGATGGCTCTTGAAAACCAAAAGATCTCAAATACTTCTATATTTGATTTACAAACTAAAATTTTGAACTCTATATTTAACCAAGTCAAAAATTCTGTAGTTCAAATAACAAGTAAAGTGCCTGTATCTTTGTCATCTCCATCAAATTCGCCATCTCCCTCACCCGATCCTTCCAATCCTGGTAACCAGCAGAATGCTACTGCATTAGGTTCAGGTTTTGTATATGATAATAAAGGACATGTAATTACTAATTATCATGTAGTTAGCAATTCTAAAATTGTTGATGTTACCTTTATTGACGGTAATAGATATACTGCATCAGTTATAGGTAAGGATCCATCGAGGGATTTAGCAGTTTTAAAAATTATAG
>JBQCGN010000317.1:0-2646 GCA_051955655.1 Candidatus Nitrosocosmicus sp.
CGGGAAATTATTCAAATCCATTCGATTGTATATGAAAATAGTATTAGTTTTGCTAAAATAAATGCTAAAATCAACTTTTCTTAAGAGTGATGAGTATTTGGATATTGGTGGATCATTTTTTGGTCATTTTATCGAGTTGAAGTATTTGAATACTTTTATCTAATTACTATTTCATAGGTGTCTTTTGCGGATTGTTTTGGAAAAGATAACTTTTGAAAAATGAATATATGTTTTATTTTTACATTAAAAAAATGGTGATGATAAATAACCTGGTTAAAAGTAAAATAGTCTAAATAATAATTTTTATATTATACATAAATAAAAAAATAAAAATATTAACGTAAAAATTCAAAAAATTATTTTATCGGTGAAAATACATGGACATATGGTACTAATCCATCTGTTACATATGCATCACCATTTGAGTTTATGGCTACTGCAATAGGATCCTGTATTTGTTCCCCTACATTACCGCTGTTACCAAACTGGGTTAGATAGTTTCCATTACTATCAAATACCTGAACACGATTGTTTTTATTATCTGCAACATAAAGATTGTTAGAAGAATCTATTGCCAAATCAATTGGATAATTTAGTTGACCGTTTCCAGAACCATAATTGCCAAAAGACATTATATAGTTTCCGTTTTGATCGAACTTTTGTACATTGTTGTTTTCTCCAAAGTCCGTAGCATATACATTTCCTTGAGAATCTGTACCAACACCTCCAGGATTGATAAATTGTCCCGGTCCTAAACCAAACGAACCAAAAGAGTGGACGAATGTACCATTGGTAGTAAATTCTTTTATGGCGTAAGTAGGATTACCGAAATCGGCTACAAAAAGATCATTTTTGTTATCTATTGTCATTGAGGCAGGATTAGTAAAAAGATCTGGACCGTTACCGTAAGCTCCAAAGCCTAGGATGTATGCTCCATCAGGTGTGAACTTTTGGATCATCTTTGTAGTGTAACCTGAAAAATCGTTTACATATACATTATTTTGTTTGTCTATTGCAATGCCATTAGCTTGTCTGAATTCTCCATTGGCAACTCCCTTTTGTCCCCACATAGCTTTATGGGCAAACTGCAATGCGGATGCTGATACAGATAAGGAGCTGGTCATTATAAAAGCTGAAACAACTACCAAACTAAATAAAAGATAAGTTTTATTTTTCATCATATTATCGAATATTTTATTATTTAAAAACTTTTAACTTAAGAATTATTTTATCAATCAAATTAGTAATATTATCTTTGCAAATAATTCTAATAGGGGTAAGGAAATAGAATCTTAATCATTGACAACTTCCATATATTTGATATTAGTTTTGAGTAATAATTTAATTTTCTTATGAACCCTATCTTTAATTTATTTAAAACAACTGCTAGTATTTGTTTTTTCTGTATTTTTTTGTAATACATATTGGTAACTATCATAAGACATAATAGTCTGCTTGTAGTAAATTATTACAATGAAGAATTTGCAAACTATTTTAATTGCTGCTTTAATTTTTTCAACTTCGCTGTTGTTTTTGTTCACTATAAATAATGCTCAGGCAGCCCCACCACGTTTTCTAGTACATCATGTTAGTTTTGGGCCGCTTTTGGGTGTTATGCAAAATCCAAACGGAACAGTTAACTGGTTAATATTTGGAACGTGGAAATCCAGTTTATCTAATACCGCGACCGTTCAAAATGCAAGTGTTTTTGATGCTGCAATTGAAATGATTAAGCCTGACGGAACTGGACACCACACTCATGCTTTATCAAATTTCACAGTTCAAAGTGTTTCGCATCCTAATACAAATACCACTATGTTTACTGGATCTTCAACAATAAATATGAGGGAAGGTCCTGTCTTGAACGTTCCCACCACTATATTGTTGTCTAATAACAATGTAATAAGTATCTTTTTTGATCCAAAAAGTGTACAAAACCATTTTGGTGACTCTCCATTCTACGGAGTTATTTTGAATAACAGAGGTCCAATAGCTGGAACTATGGGTCAATTTATGGGTGGACCCATGCATCGCTAAACAAATTTACAAATACATTTTTTTATATGCATAATTATTTTTAACAATCTAAAAATCTATGTTTTAAAGAATGATCTAATTTATTATATGTGGATTTAGGTTATTTTAAAAGTTTAAAAGGCTTTGAACCTTGTTACTTGAATTTGCGTTATGATAATAGTGACAATAATTTGATCTTATTTAGAAGACTGCATATTTTCCATCAGATAGTGACAATTATATTTTTAATATTCTTTTTAAAATCCAAAATTTTGTGAAGGTTAGAAAAGAGATAAATGTTACAATTATATGAATTTAAAATAATTTCTTAAATAACCAAAGATATCATATATTTATAATTTTTTAATATACTGTTGTATATAGTTGACTAGAATTTTCAATCACAGACATTTATCAATTATTTTAACGAATTCTTTGATTTTGATTTTTATAATATCAATTATGAACAGTGTTATTGATTCCCAATCAGTTAAATCTCAACAACAAATTATAAAATATTCTCCTCAAAATAAATGCATAAGATATAGCGCAATTCAGTTAAATATAATAGTAACATGTAAATCTGCAACTTTAACTGATATATATAACCAGTTAAAAAATCCAGTTGTT
>JBQCGN010000318.1:0-8309 GCA_051955655.1 Candidatus Nitrosocosmicus sp.
ACAAAAGATAATAGTAGGTGATATAGATATTGCCTACAAACAATTTAGCAAAGGGGAGATCGAACCACTTGTTCTTATTACTGGATTACGGGAAATTATGGATATATGAAACCATTATCTGATAGATCAATTATCAAAACTAAATAATAGGACAATAATAATTTTTGATAACAGAGGAGCAGGAGAGTCAACTTCAGGTATTAAAGATTTTTCAATAAGCTAATTTGCAAATGATACAGTTGGTTTACTTGATACATTACACATAAAAAAAGCAGATATTCTTGGCTGGCAAAAATTTTTTTTAAATCAAAAAAAGGAATTGGATTAGGGCTATATATTTCTACAAATGTCATCGAAGCTCATGATGGTAGAATATTGGCTAAAAACAACAATGAAGATAGAAAAGATGCAACTTTTTCATTCAGTCTTCCATCTACTAATGACAGTATCGATAAAAAGATAATGTTGAAAAATGACTCATTGACCCGGTACGCATAAAACGTCCTTGGTAAGTAAAATCTATCTCCGTTTTTAAGCAGGTTATTGTCGGTTTCCAATGATTTATCCTTAGGGCAAAAAGAAGATTTTTCAAAAATTTCAATCATTCCGGGGATACTGAGAAGAAATTTGATTATATTTTCGAAGGCAAGGATAACGTTTCTAATGTCCATAGAATTGATATCAATAATAGTTGTATAGGCTGTCCAAAATTATCTGATTCAAAAATAAGACATATAGAGTCGTCCGTTTTATTCTGTGAAGAACATCAAATAAGGAAAATTATTGATTGACTTTTGCACAATTCCTTCTATACTTTTATTATGTGCCTATGTAAAACAATTTCCTTTCTAATGGAACACGAAGGTTATACATAATTTTCATAACCCATTCTATATAATTTTGATGGTGTATCGATATATTGATTTTGATCTCTACTTTCGTTGTCAAAATATGGTTCATCCCTAAATACAACGTATTTGTCTGGAACAATAGTTTCATTTACTGTGACAATAACGTTTGATAAATTTATCGTGTATTTTCTATTGCAGTTGATATTATAAACTGAAGAGTATTCTAAATGCCCTGTCTTTTCAAATATTATTTCATGACCGTGAATATCTATGTATTTACCATTTAAAATATCATTTAGTTTCAAATTCATTCCATCTATTAATCTTGTCATTTTTATTTGTCCTCCAAAATGATATCGTGTTTACAGTTATTATTCTAGATCAATATAGTATCAATAGATGAAAGTGAAGTTATTTTTTACATTACAATATCTTTTATAATATCAAATATTTCCAACTTTATTTATGTCGTTTATGTTGACAAGGGTTTTTTCTATTGATTTTTTTACATCATCCAGTAACTCTTTTAGTACTTTATCATCATGATCCTCTTTATTTGAATATATTTTCCTATTATAATGATTTATCCAGTATTACGACCCATTTTTCATGAGTGAATGCATCAAAAGCTAAATTATTATATGTTAAAATATTTTTCTATCTGATATAATAGGATAAAGAATATTATCATAATTCTTAATCCTCAAACTTGTATTTTTTATATATTAAATTTAAAAAGGAAACTCTTTTTCTCAGTTAAATATACGTGTTAAACATTTTAATTATTTTTATGCTTAATTTATATGATAATTGATCGTCTAAATCTTTTGTTATTAACTCTTTGAATATAGAATATAAGAATCATATAGATAATTCATTAATAATTAATCTCTTTATATTTTTACAATGATACGTATTGATACTATTAAAATAATAGGAATTTCATTAATGGCTTTGTCGATTTTAATCCCTGTGGGAATTAACTCGATAAAAACAGCACATGCTCAACAAGTTACAATTAACGGTGCAGGAGCTACATTTCCTTTCCCATTAATAGATACTTGGAGGGTTGAATATAAAAAAGTAAATCCTGATGTTAACATTAACTATGCTTCTATCGGTAGCGGTGGAGGAATCAAACAATTTTTGGAAAAAACTGTAGACTTTGGTGCCACTGATGCTCCACTAAGCAAAACTGAGTTTGCTCAAGCTGCCAGTCCAGTTCATATGCCAGAAACAATTGGCTCTGTTGTAATTTCATATAACATACCTGAAATATCTGGCAATACTCTAAAACTATCTGGCTCAGTTCTCGCAGATATATATCTAGGGAAAATTACAAAATGGGATGATCCTAAAATTAAGCAATTAAATCCAGGGGTTAATTTACCTTCAAATCCTATAACTGTTGTACACCGCTCTGATGGTTCTGGTACTACTTTTGTATTTACTGATTATTTATCCAAAGTTAGCCCTGAATGGTCCAGCAAGGTTGGAACTTCAAAGTCTGTACAATGGCCGACAGGAATAGGTGCCCCTGGCAATGAGGGTGTTGCTGCTTCTATCGGTAGTTCCAAATATTCAATTGGTTACGTAGAGCTTGCATATGCTTTAACAACAAAGATGAACTATGCTTCTCTTCAAAACAAGGAGGGTAACTTTGTTTTGCCGTCTATAAATTCCACAATGGCTGCAGTTGATGCTGCCGCACCCACATTACCAAAAGGTACGGAGCCATGGACAAGTGTGTCCCTTACCAATGCTCCTGGAAAAGGCTCTTATCCAATCTCAAGTTTCACCTATATAGTACTCTATAAAGATTTGAGCACTAATCCTTCTATAGATTCTCAAAAGGCAAAATCCATTGTCAACTTTTTATCTTGGGCAATTACTGATGGGCAAAAATTCTCTACAAAACTAGGATATGTTCCTCTACCATCAGCGGTAGTTAAAATAGATCAGCAAACACTTGGCTCCCTTACATTTAAAGGGGCTGCTATTTTAACAAAATAATTTTATTAATTTTTACTTTGACTATATAGTTTAAAATATCTATATAAATTCTATATGCAATATATTAATAATTGATATACTTATTAGATCTGTGAGTTCAAAGCAACAGCGCAGAGATGTTATCCGTTTAATGACATCTAAATCTAAAGGGTCTTTGTTTGGTGATAAATTTTTCAAGGCTCTTGTGATAGCAGCTTCAATTTATGCTTTATTTATGGTTGTTCTTGTTTTTTATGCTTTAAGAAAAGGCTCTCTTCCAATCTTGTATAAAGAGGGTTTACACTTTGTTATTGGAACCGATTGGAATCCTGTTGAAGGTCGCGAGTCTTTTGGTGCGCTTCCTTATATTATAGGTACGTTAGTTAGCTCTGCTATCGCAATGGTTATCGCAGTCCCGATTAGTATCGGGATTGCTGTTTTTGTTAATGAAATGGTGCCTCGAAAAATTGGTACCGTGCTTTCATTTGTAGTTGAATTGCTTGCTGCAGTACCCAGTATCGTGTATGGATTATGGGCGCTGTTTGTATTTCGATTTGTTGTACTTGATTATATAGAAACGCCCATTCACAATGCATTTGGCAATACTTTATCTATATTTGGAACTGCTCCTTTTGGGCTAGATGTGTTTACTGCCGGTATAGTTCTTGCAATAATGATTATTCCTATAATATCTGCTGTTTCGCGAGAAGTTATCAAAGCAGTCCCCAATTCCCAAAGGGAGGCGGCGTATGCTCTTGGGGCAACACGTTGGGAGGTTGTAAAGATGGCAATTCTCCCATACGGCAAGTCTGGCCTATTGGGCGCATCATTTTTGGGCCTTGGCAGAGCCATAGGCGAAACTATCCTAGTAACAATGGTAATTGGTAATGCTGTAGGATTATCAGCTATTCCGACATCTTTATTTTCATCCAGTCAAACATTGTCTAGTATTATTGCAAATGAATTCAATGAAGCATCTGGTGATATTCATCTTTCAGCATTAATTGGTCTGGGGTTAATATTGTTTATAATGACTCTCCTCATCAACGTAGGTGCAATTTTTGTAATCTCTAGGGTAACCAAATCTACTTCAAATTTGAGGGAATAAACTTGAATAAAGAAAATAAAGACTATAAATCCTTAATTTCATCATTAATAGAAAAAAACTCTAAAAGACGAAAAATTACTAATAATTTGATTACAGGATTATTGTTTATCTTTGTAGTTATTGCAATCTTGCCTCTTGGCAGTATTTTGATAGATGTCTTTAGGAATGGATCTACTGCATTTAATCTTGATTTTCTTACTCAGCCACCTGGGTCAATATATTCAGGTGAGGGTGGAATAGGACCTGCTATTCAAGGAACCTTTTTGGTCGTCTCTTTTGGTACATTAATTGGAGCGCCTGTAGGTATTCTTACAGGTGTTTACCTTTCTGAATATGGGTCTTCGTCTTCGCGTAATAGAAGATTTGCGTATTTTCTTAGGTTATTTAATGATGTAATGACCGGAATTCCCTCTGTTGTAATTGGGATAGTTGGATACATCACTATCGTATTGACATTGGGATCATTTTCACTTATTGCCGGCGCATTTGCCTTGTCAATTATAATGATACCAATTGTTGCCCGAGTCTCTGAGGAGACTTTAAAGCTTGTCCCAAATTCACTAAGAGAAGCTGGCTATGCACTTGGAATTCCAAAATGGAAGGTAGTTTGGCATGTGGTTGTAAAAGGCTCTAAAAGTGGTATTACGACGGGTATTGTTTTAGCAATATCAAGAATTGCCGGCGAAACCGCTCCTTTAATAATGACTGTTTTAGGAACTAGCTTGTTTTTCCATAGCTTTAATTCTCCAGTTGATGCACTTCCACTAAGAATATGGAGACTTGCATCCCAACCATATCCTTTTGCACATCTGCAAGGATGGGGGGCGGCTTTGCTTCTTATATTGTTTGTATTGTCTTTAACAATAGCTTTAAGAATGGTTTCTCAGCGAACAACCTTTCAGGTCAAAAATATATAATTCCTGATATAAAGGCAAAGAGTGTAGGTAATGTCATTATCACTATATACTACTATTAATTTCATATAGATAAGCGTTAATACTTCTTAAACTTATTTATAATTATAATAGGTAATTGTTCTTGGCCAATATCTTAAAATCTTATACCCGTAATAGAAAAAATAATGATTTATCCTCTGCCCCTTCTTATCCTTCCCCTCAAGAGGATTTATCGTCTTTATCTAAGAAGGAAGGTATCAAACTTTCCATTACTTCTCTGAATGCTTGGTTTGGAACCAAACTTACTTTAAAGAATGTTGATATTGGCTTTAAGGAAAATTGCGTGACTGCACTAATAGGTCCTTCTGGTTGCGGTAAAACTACTCTGTTAAGATGCATTAATAGAATGCATGAGATGACCCCATCTGCTTCTGTTAAAGGACATATCGTTCTAGATAATACTGATATTTATGATAAAAATTCAGATCCTGTTGCAATTAAGCGACGGATGGGTATGGTATTTCAAAAGCCCAATCCATTTCCTACTATGAGTATTTATGATAATGTTGCATCAGGGCTAAAGCTAAATGGAGTGAAAGATAAAACTTTAATAAAAAATATAGTTCAGGAAAGCCTCGAGGGTGCAGGATTGTGGGGTGAAGTGAAAAATGAGCTGGGTAAACCTGGTATAAGTTTATCTGGAGGCCAACAACAGAGACTCTGTATAGCCAGGGCTCTTGCAATGCAACCTGAAATTCTTTTAATGGATGAACCTACTTCTGCTTTGGATCCAGCTGGAGCTGCTAAAATAGAAGAACTGATAACCGATCTCAAAGAAAATCTTACAGTAATAATTGTAACGCATAACATGCAGCAAGCAGCAAGAGTTTCAGATTATACTGCCTTTATGTACCTTGGAGAATTGATTGAATATGGTCCAACCAGCCAGATCTTTAAAAATCCAAAACAAGAGTTAACAGAAAGATATATCTCTGGTAAATTTGGATAGATTTATTCTGAAATTATTTTTCTTTTATTAATAGCAATATAGCAGATGTCTCGCCTAATTGATTTGGGGCTGAATAAGCTAAGCGGTATCATTACTGATATGTCTAATATCGCTGAAAAAACTGTAACAAAGGCCATTGCCGCCTACAGAGAGGACCGATTAGAAACAACAAAAGAAATTTTTGAGTCTTCATCCAAATTGCGGTTTCTCCAAGATGAAGTCTCAGAATTAACAATCGAGTTAATTGCTAGGTTTCAGCCTGTTGCTACTGATCTACGATATATTAAATCATGTATGGAAATATCATATGGTTTTTCTAGACTCGGTAGATATGCATATGATATTATTAATGCAGTTGAAATATTTGGGCCATTAAAATTATGCGACAAATCGTCTGTTGTCCAAATGTCTGAAATTGTTCTTGAGATGATGAATACGGGGGTGTCTGCACTACGGTTGCTTGACAATTCATTATCAAATAAAATTTATGAAATGGAGAATGTGGTTGATATGATGTATAGAAAAAGTTTACGAGAATTTGCTAAAATTATGGAATCAAATTCTGAATATCCTGATAATAGATGCAATATGTCATCTACTTTAATTTTAAAATATTTAGAGCGTATTTCAGATCATGCATGTTATATTGCAGATTGTGTAAACTATATTAAAACTGGTCAGTCAAGCCCAAGAAGATAAATCCATTATTTAATCAATAATTTATATATAAATTTCAGTTGACCTTACATATACTGATGAGTATGAAGAGTAGAAGATGTATCATTTGCGGTTGTACAGAACACTTTATTTTTGGATGTTATAATCATTGGAAATATCATAAAAAAGATAACGAGAATAAATGCAGTAACGATGCGTAATTATTTTAATTCATAGAGAGCTATTACCAATTTTAGCATTATTTTTTCGTTTGTTTGTTCTGCAAGAGGTAAATAATATTTTTTAGTTTCTTCTTTAAATCTTAATATTTTATCTTTTCTTCTTGAGTTTTTTAATGATCTAATGTCATCGAGTCTCTCAGCTAAAATTATAGATTTTATAAAAGTATCTGCTTGCATTATCTTTGAAAGTTGCTTTTCAATTGATGATGATGAAGATTGATCTTGATTTTTTTTTATACTGGTCTTTTTGTTAAAAAAGGATATGGTCTTATAAACTCGTTCACCAATTTCTGCCTTGATGTATTCTTTGATATCTTGAGATGGTTCATCCTTGTTAAATATGTCATGTAGGAGTGCTGAGCAAACCAAATCTGATTCATTCATATTTATTTCTTCTGATAAAATTAAAGCTACTCTAAGAGAATGATTTATCTGTGGTTCGGTATTATCCGCTTGATATTTTCTTATGATGTCGTTGTGAATTTTAATAGCCAAGCCAAAAGACTTTGTAATTTTTTCAATGTCATTTATTGATCCTTCGAAAGGTTTTAAAAGTTTAGGAAATCCTATTTTTATAAAATTATTCTTCTTATTCTTCCTATTATCTATATTACTATTATACATTTTTTGCAATTATCCTCTAAATTGATTTGATGTGATTCTTTCATTAATGTATCTCTCATTGTATATCTTTTAACTTGACTGTGTTATGTAGCTATGAACGAATTAATAAATATACATTCATAAGTTTATCTGTAATTATGGGTTTATAGAATATATTTAGATGGATTCAAGTAATTCGGAAAAACAAGAGATTATAAATATATCTATTGAATATGGTGATATCAAGGTACATTATAGTGGTGAGCCAGAAAATGTATCTACTTCTGTTATGAATTTCCTTTCTAAAAATTTACCCGAAATAGAATTGGCCAGAAAAATATCTTTGAATTATTCTATATCTGAACTAATAGATCTCTATTCGCCTATAATAAAAATTACTCCTGAAGGGCCAAAAATTGTACCAACCGGCAGTGAAATCCAAAGCAAAAAATTTTCAGATAAAGAAATAGTAATGCTGTATCTATTGGGATTAAAAATTGCTTTTGAATTGGGAAAAATATCTACCAAGTCTTCACCCATTGCTGATATTCAATCTTCAACAAATTTGAATCCAAAATCTATAAGCTCTAGGTTATCTGAATTAGTTAAATCTGGTTATGTGTATAAAAGTGTTGATAAAGAAAATCAGTTAGAAGTTGTAGTTTATGGAATTACTACTGTAGGTATTAGTTGGTTGAACAATGCTATAACAAAGAAAATCAATACAAAATAACATAAGATTATTTTTCAAATAATGGTTTTTTCTGAATGTATCTATAATTTCTTAGCGTTCCTACTCTTGTCAAAATCCCTTCTCTGACCATATCGGTTAATGAGTGGGAAACTGCTGTTCTATCGTAGTTATATCCCATTCTGGATAATTCTTCATGCACTTCTCCCAATAACTTTTCTTTTTCAAAATATTTTTCATAAAAAATCTTTTCTATTAGA
>JBQCGN010000319.1:0-10447 GCA_051955655.1 Candidatus Nitrosocosmicus sp.
TAAAAATTTCAAAAATTTATTTTATAGAATTGGATTATCCTATCTTTTGATTTGTTGAACATGAGTTATATCCATTAAAATAACCTATATTGTAATCTGCTGTGTGATTGCTAAGCCCGTCCCTTGCATCATACTGTGCCTTATCTGGACTTTTGCCTGCTAATCCATCTTGGCATCCCAAAGCAAATCCTATTAAATTTCTTTCTTGTGACTTTGTCAATACTGAAAATGATTTATGTTGAGAAGCACCAACCAAAAGCATTGAGAATATAATTACCGCAAAACCAATTAAAATAACCTGATTTTTCATACTTCATTTTTATTTAAAATGCATTATTAAGGATTTTGATATTATAATGATGAAGTTGCATGAATGTATTAATTGTAAATTTAAATTCTATCTTATCTGACTTTTGTTAATTTTTTAGTCATCATTTTTCTGTTTTCTGTAACTATAATTTTCTAGTTGTTGTATTTTATTATTGAACCGCACTCTGTTGTTTAATTCATTTTTTCATATTTTTAATAGATTTGTTAAAATTTTTAGTTATTGGCAAATCAACATCGTTTTATTGTAATGCAGATCTCTTCTTTGTTAAACGGATTTCTTGATTATGAAGCAAAGCAATTACACAAAATAATCATGATTATGATAACTGATTTTTTCGAACATTAATGGATAACTTTAGTGGATGTATTACGTTGATATGATTAATTGTTGTCGTTTTCCGTTTTAGTAAAAAGAAAAAAGAATTGAATTATTTATATTTTTACATTTAGTTAACAACAAATTCCTTTTCATCATGAAAAATAAATAACATTTAATATTGAAAAAATTGTTCAAATGTAGTTATGGCAGGTTACGCTGATGATGATATTAAAAATGCAGCAGAGATTAGAGAGTGGTTGACTAAACTAATTTCTGAGAAACAAAATGAACTAGAACGACTTCAAATCATGTTGTCATTAATTGATTCTGTTTTAAAACAAGGAAGTTTTAAAACTGCTGCAAATCTTAATTTAAATAAGACATCATTTTCAAATGAAAAATCATCTAATGCTTATAGTGAGAATAAGAAAGAAAACACTAATTCTTCTCGCATTCCCTCCTCATTTCAAAAGACACAGAATGAATCTTCACAAGTTTTAGAGAATAGGCAGATAAAGAGAATGCGAGATAATACTTTAATCGCTCAATTTCAAATTTCAAGTGACAAGATCGAAATAATTCCAAATGATTCGATTAATTTTACTTTGGATACTCCTCCTTTTAAATCTTTTTTCATAAATAGAATCTTGGATGGTATGAGAAATAAGGATCTGGACAAGGTCAAGCAAGGTCAGTTATCTGAAATTGATATACTTTCATTTAATATTATACAAAAAGATGACAATGATAATATATTACACAAGATCGAGATAAAAAATTATCGGGATAAAGATAGAGTGAATGAAATTTTTAATACGGTGGCATGGGTGTTTACAAGGATGTTAGAAAAAAGTGAAAGATAATGGATAAAATAATTGTCTTGGATTTTGGATCACAATATAGTCATCTAATATGTAGAAGAATACGTGAATCTAATGTTTATTGTGAATTATTGCCGTATAATACTTCTATAAAAACGATAAAAGAATTAAATCCTCAAGGAATAATTTTTTCGGGCGGGCCGGCAAGTGTTTACGAAAAGAACTCACCAAAACCCGATACTAGAATATTTGATTTAAACGTGCCTATTTTGGGAATATGTTATGGCCATCAAATTATAGTTGATCACTACAATGGCAAAATAAAAAGAGCAAATAGTAGAGAATATGGGAATGCACTTCTAAAAATAAAAGATAAAAATAATTTATTTAAAAATATTCAGACTGATAATATTCAATGTTGGATGAGTCACAGTGATGCAGCGGAAATAATTCCTTCGGGATTTAATGTTATAGGTGAAACCGAAAATTCATTTTCTGCTGCTATAGGAAATCTGGAAAAAAAAATTTTTGGACTCCAATTTCACCCTGAGGTTGCACATACTCAAAATGGATTAGAAATTCTCAACAATTTTTCTCATTTAATTAGCAGGGCAAAATCTGATTGGACAATGAAAAATTTTATTGATCGCATTACAGAAAAAATTAAATCAAAAGTTGAAAATGAAAAAGTGCTTTGTGCAGTTAGTGGGGGAATTGATTCTACTACGGCGGCTGTATTGATTCATAAAGCAATTGGAAATAACTTGACATGTGTTTTTGTTAATAATGGATTGTTAAGACAGGATGAAGAACTTCACGTAATGGAACTTTTTAATGAAAAATTGGGTATTCCTGTAAAATATATTGATGCTCAGCAAAGATTTTTACAAAAATTACATGGAGTATCTGATCCAGAAGATAAAAGAAAAATAATTGGAGAAGAATTTGCACGAGTATTTACAGAATTTGCAGAAAAGGAAGGACCATTTCAATGGCTTGCACAGGGTACTTTATATCCTGATGTTATAGAAAGTGGTGTTTCTAGAGGGCCTGCAACAATAATTAAAACCCATCATAATGTTGGAGGGTTGCCTGAATGGCTGAATTTAAAAGTACTAGAACCTTTGAGAGATCTATACAAAGATGAGGTAAGAGCAGTAGCTAAAATACTTGATGTACCTAAAGAGCTTCTTAGTCGGCATCCATTTCCTGGACCTGGTCTTGCTGTTAGAATTTTAGGAGAATTGACTACAGAAAAGGTAGTGATTGCAAAGAAGGCTAGTAAAATCGTTGAGGATACCTTGATTGAAGATAATCTATATGATAAAGTATGGCAGGCATATGCAATGGTGGGAAATGATAAAGCTGTGGGTATATTAGGAGATGAAAGAATATATGGATATATAGTAACGGTGCGAGTTGTTGAATCTGTGGATGCTATGACTGCCGATTGGGTAAGACTTCCATACAGTACAATAGAAAAGATAAGTTCAAGAATAACAAATAAAGTGGACAATGTAACATGGGTAACTTATGCTGTATCTAGCAAACCACCGTCTACAATCGAACCCCAATAATTTTTAGTACAAATGAATTTGCTATTTTTTTAATTGAAATGCCTATGCTTAAATAGTAAATTTACTTAGTCTATTCCTTTTATGATCTAGGTTCATATTGTATTATCCTGAATTGATATGACTATTTACCATTGTGATGCTATAATTTACCTTTAACCTCTTAAATCAATAGAATTTTCTTTAATTGATATTTATAGTGATAATTAACATTAATAAAATTGGAGATATCTATTAAATTATCCCTTTTGATATTTTTTTGAATATCAATAAGTTGATCGTTTGTATACACATATTCAAGAGAAACTTTTGTGGCGGATTGATTCAGTTATAATTTTCTTTTAGTGTTTTTATTTATTTTTTTTTTTAACCGATTTAACCTAATTATAATTAATACTGCCGCTCCCCACATAATTAGAGAAAGAGATATTTGATTTATTATCCATAAGTATCCTCCAATTATTGCAAGAGCAAAACCAAGAAGACCAAGAGTTTTTCTGACATTCATTCTAATTTATAATCCATTATTCCATTAATTGATGAATTGAATTTAAAAGTTGTGACATTGATTAATAGGGAATTAGATTTTGATGATAAAATCTCTAGCAATCGTTTGCCAATTGATAGTTTCTTTTTCTTTGCCGTCAAATTAAATTTCATTTTTTTTGAGTAAAATCCTATTGAGGAATCAAAGTCCATTCCAACCATCCATATTTCTTTAGATTTAAATTGGTCCGCAAAAAAAACACTTCTATCTCCATCAGTAAATCCTCCAAAATTGTATATGTTATAGAGTGGGAATGCCTGAGTTGTTCCAAAGAAGTTGCTAAATTCGCGAACAAACTTAGTAATTTTATCAATATTGTTTCCATGAGCATGTATTATTAATGTCGAACCAAGTTCGTTAGCTTTTAATAACTGACTGATATCTCCATCAAGATCAGTTATTACAAAATGTGGTGCAATGTCTAATTTAAGACAAAGTTCGGTAGCTCCATCCGCAGATATTATTATACTGCTGCTCGAATTATTTCTAATAAACTCCTGTATCGATTTATTCTCTATACTGGGCCCAGATCCAATTACTAGAACTTTTTTCCCAATTAACATCCCAAAATTATCTAAATCTGGTGGTTTATTCTCAGAAATTAAATTTGATAATATTGTTGAACTTAGAAAATCCTTTCTTATGTCTAGATTCAAATCATTTACAACTTTTAGATAATACGGATACCATTCAGCAAATTCCATTTATGATACTAACTATCCTTGAAAGGGATTATGTCAACATTGGTATTTATTTTTATTTTCTAAAGATCTCTAAATTTAACTTATATTTACCTGTTTTAATGATATGCAGTTAGGTTCAACCATTTATTTATATGATTATGCTTACAATTCTTTTCCTTTTATCTTGGAAGGTAATCATCAAAATTCTCTTCTGCCGTTATATTTCGTATTGTTCCTTCAATACTGCTTTTTTTAAATGGACTATGGATGATGTTGTAGTTTCAACTATGGACTCTATTAGGATAACCCTTCTATTTCATCGTCCGTTGAAACTGAATATTAACCATATTTTTCTACAACCTTTAAATGGGGTCTCTCTTTATGCCACAAAAATAATTCTCTCTATTGACACATATTCCATCTTTGTTCTATTTCTTTTCTAATATAACACAAGTTATAGATGAGGAAAAGATCTATAAAATTTTGCATAACTTTGTAACTTGATTCTTTAACAATCAAAAAAATTATCTTTCCTTTTGATATGGAAAATCATTAATAGATAAATACTATATCCATATATTGGGTATGAATGAATTAGATAAAACTGATGATTGTTCTGATCAAGAAATCAAAGAGATTTATAAGTTAAAAAACATTGCTGTAGTAGGAATGTCTCCTACGGAAGGCAAACCCTCAAATTATGTCCCAAAATTTTTAATTGAAAAAGGATATAATATCACTCCAATTAATCCCAATTATTCGTTTATCTTAAATAGAAAAACATATGGTAAAGTATCCGAAGTACAAGAAAGTATTGATATTGTGGATATTTTTAGAAAGCCTGATGATGTACTACCTGTGATAAAGGACTCGTTGAATAAAGAAGGAGTCAAGGTCATATGGATGCAAAAGGGTATATATAATAAAGAGGCTGAAAGACTTGCTTTGGATAAAGGTATTAAAGTGTTATACAATATATGAATGCTATAAGAATTTAAACGACTGTTAGAATAGATCAAGAATTCATGTGCACTTTACATCGAAGAAGATAACCTAATTAAATAGCAAAGACTTTAAGGTTACTGTATTATTCATGCCTAATAAGGGTCAATCAAATGATAAGATGAGTTATACAAAAAGTAAGAAATATAATAAATTACAACCCTTTCAAGGATATAATAAAGTTATAATTATTTGTATTGATCGGGATGATGATATTGGTATAAAAGGTGGGCTGAAAACACCAATAATAGGTAAAGATCATTGTATAGAAGCTGGAACGCGATTGGCAATAGAAGACCCAGAAGATTCTGATTGTAATGCAATCTTCGGCGCTATTAAATCTTATGAGGATTTTATTAAAAAAGGATATGACGTTGAAGTTTCCTTAGTGGCTGGAAAATATAATAGGGGGATTGAGGGTGATGCTAAAATTGCACAAGAGATAGATCTGGTTTTATACCATTTTGATGCAGATGGTGCAGTTATTATTTCAGATGGCGAAGATGATGAAACTGTGATTCCGCTAATTCAAGGAAAAATACCGATAATATCAATTCAAAGAATTATTGTTCGACAAAGTCGAAGCGTTGAATATTCTTATGCAATATTGGGACGATATATTAAAATTTTATTTTACGATCCTCGATATTCAAAGTTTTTTCTCGGATTGCCCGGTGCACTATTCATAACAAGTGGTCTTTCTATTTTATTTGGATTTTCAACGATCGCATTTGCATTGGTTTTGAGCATTTTAGGAATTGCCTTTGTAGTAAGGGCATTTGATGTTGATAAATCTATATCTACTCTGTCAAAACCTACACCTTCGACATTTATAAGAATATTTTCATATTTTGCAGGAACTCTGATTATTTTAGCATCAATATTAAATGGAATATCTCACGTTCCTCCTGAACTGATAGACTCTCAAAGAGGGATAAATTCGATAATTACAAACAAAATCATACTAGGAGATTTTGTATCAGGATCTATCACTTTATTGTGGATAGGAATATCTACTATTTTTGCAGGAATATTGCTGAGTAACTGGTTTAAAGGAAGTATAAAAATAATCTATGATATTTTAAGATTAGTTGTTTTGGCATTATTATACATACCAATGTTGCAATTTACGTCTCTTATAACTGCAAGAGGTAATCCGTTCACCCTTATTTCTTCTTTATTAATAGGTCTTGCAATTACTTTGATTGTAGCAACTTTTCTTTTTCAATATTTTAGAAATAGAAAAGGCGGAGAAGTACTTAAAAATGACAATCAGTAGAAATTATGGATATTTGGATCTTTTTGAAAAACGGAAATGTCTCTTTTAGATAAGAGTTTAAAAATACTTTATAATACTTCAAGAAAAAATTTAATTTATAAGGTGTATGAAAAGCATTTATTAAATCAAATTAACCAATATCCATTTCCTCAACATATAGGAATTATTTTAGATGGTAATAGAAGATGGTCAAAGATAAAAGAAATAGAAAAGGAGAGAGGTCATAAAATAGGAGCTGATATCGCAGAAGATTTATTGAACTGGATCTATGAATTAGGCATTAAGATAACTACCGTTTATGTTCTGTCAGATGAAAATCTTGAAAGAGAATCTTATGAGATTGATAATATTTACTCTTTATTGGAAGAAAAACTAACAAGATTGTATGATGATAAAAGAATTCATCTTAAACAGATAAGAGTTAAATCTATAGGTGATTTTAAAAAACTTCCGTTAGGACTACAGGATATATTAAGAAAATTAGAATTAAAAACTGAAAACTATCAAAACATGTATTTAAATATAGCTATTGCTTATGGAGGACAAAAAGAGTTATTGAATGCAATAAAAAAGATAGCTATAGGAATTAAAGAAAAAAGAATAGATGTTGATGATATTGATGAAAAACTGATAGAATCAAATCTATATACTGCCCATCTTCCTCAAGCAGAACCTGATTTAATATTGAGAACATCTGGAGAACAACGATTAAGTGGCTTTTTATTATGGCAGAGTGCCTACAGCGAACTTATATTCGTAGATATTTTTTGGCCGGAATTTAGAAAAATAGATTTAATGAGAGCTATAAGAACATATCAAAAAAGATCTAGAAGACATGGAAAATAAGATGTTTTCAAAAAAATATTTAATATTGTTATTACTTAAAGAGAATAACTAATGCCTCAACATGGTGATATAGATAAAGATACAAAAAAAATATACTGTGGTTACTGGATGACAATTGAAGAATGGCATGACATCCATAGTTACTGGGTAAATGAAAAAATTGATACCTCTGATATTGATTAATATTGAAATAAAGATAAGGAATATAGATATCTGTTGTCTCATTTCGAAATTATATGACTACTATGTATGATGAAATTTCAGTAGGAGCTGTATTATATTTTGTTGATTCCCATCTCAATATCAATTACCTTATTTTAAATTATAGTTATGGTCATTGGGATTTTCCAAAGGGAAATATTGAGACTGGAGAGACAGAAATAGAAACGATCAAAAGAGAAATAATGGAAGAAACTGGAATAGTTGATATAAGATTAGTAGATGGATTTAGAGAACAGATCTCTTATAAATATAAAAAGAGATCTAAATTGGTAAATAAATCTGTAATATATTATATTGTTGAAACCCTGTCAAATAAAGTAATTTTATCATTCGAACACGTCGATTTCTCCTGGCTGAATTTCAATGACGCTTTAAATAAGTTATCATTTGATAATAGTAAAAAAGTATTAAAAAATGCAAATGAATTGCTGTTAAATATTAATAAAAAACATTAATTCTTGTAAAAACACTGTTGAAAATTATCAAATTCAAGCAAGAACGAATTCAGCTTATTAATTGAAACAACCGGTACACCATCGATAAATTCATTATTATTGGGAAGAAATGTTAATATTATTGGATATGCGTTTTCTATATCCATTTTTGAAGTTTGAAGAAATAATTTGCTTCTATTCTTTTGTTTTTCAATAATTTGTTTAAGACCTGTTATAGATTTTTTTTTCCAGTGTTTACAATCAAATAATAAAGCTTTTTTTTGTTTTATTCCAATCACATCTATTTCTCTTTTGGGTTTCCTTAAACGAAAATTGGAATAAACAGAATAACCATGTAGTTTTAATAATTCAGATGAAAACAACTCAAAATCGTGCCAATTTAATTTACTGCATATATTTACTACATCAACACCATTATGAATTGCGATTAACGCTATGGTAAGTTTGTTAAAAGTTGTTATATCTATCTTATCTTTATTGATTCTAACACCGTTATGTGATAAAAAAAAATTAACTCATTGAAGGTATAGGTACTTTTAATACCAAAATTTTCTATATCTACTTCAAAATTATCGAGGATTTGTACTAAAAGATTTTTATTAATGGTCAATTAATTTAAAAAGTCTCTTAATTGAAGAAAAAAAAGAAAAGTTTAGCTAACAATGACTTTGCCTAACATCGTTGGATGTAATTGGCAGTAGTAATTGAATGTTCCAGCTTTAGTAAATGTATGTTCGAATGTGGCGCCTGGATTGATAAGCTTTGTCAAACCAGAATCAAATTCCTTGCCAGAGTCTGGTGAACCAGGACTTCCTGAGGTAACTGTGTGCTGAACGGAATCTTTGTTTGTCCAAATGACTTTTTGTCCAACTTTTACATTAACTGGATCTGGATCCCATCCTTTATCTGCCTTAGTTGATGCACCTGCAACAATAGTTACATTTACATCGGATCCTTGAGCGAACGCAGAAAAGTACCCTGATGCGGAAAAAGCCATCATAGCTAGGATTGCCATCATGCCTGTAACGATATAAACTGGTTTATTTGCCATTTCTATCAAATTTTCTTAATAATTATAGTCTAATAAATGTTTTAAGATCAATTAAATGATGTTTGATATCGTAATAATAAAATAATTATAAAATGTTTTAATTTTACTATTAATATTATATCACTAGTAGTAAACATGTATGCAAAGTATTTTTCATTACTATATTTATTATAAAAAAATATAATAAGGCTATTAAAGCATTTTTAATTTACAATGTCCAAAGTTTGTTTGAAATGTAACAAAACCTTTGATGAAAGCCAAGTGGAAGATCCATCTTCACAAAAGTATCCCGCATGCCAGGATTGTTGGAAAGAATGGACTACCTACGCTGTGATGGTTATGAATGAAATGAGGCTTGATATGTCACTTCCTGAGCACAGAAAAGCTTTAAAAAAATATGAAAGAGGGTTTTTTGAGAAAACACTTGGTGAGATTGATAAAAAACCAGATAATAAATAATTAAACATTACAAGTCTTCATGATAGGGACATTAGGAAAACCTATAGTTTAACTTTTTAACATAAACTCTGGAATTAATTTTGCAAAACTTGCAGGATCCGGGGTATTAAATATAGATTCGATAAAGCAATTCCACAACTTTTCTCTTTTATTTGCATCTAAATGGTTAAAAACATTAATCATTGATAAAATAAATGAGTTGTCAAAACCCTGCAAAATGTCTGGATTTGCGTGTAATTCTAACATATAGGAATTAAAAATAGAATTTATTGAAGAATTATCCATTTCTGCTAAAGAAATTATCCACGATTCAAAAAGGTTCAATATTTTTGATCTATCGATCTTCTCATAGTTATTTATGATGTTTTTAATTATTTCTTTTTTTTCTGTTTCATCAAATTCATTGAATTCTTTCAATCTTTTTTTTATTATTGTATTTCTTATCTCCGAAGGTAAATTTGAAACGATAATTAGAATATTCTCAATAAAATTTGAAATAGGATCTTTACTCATATGGAAAAATAATTGCACATTAATTTTTCTTTTACTACTACTTCCTCATAAAAAAGGTGTATGCAATTATAATATTATTTTACAATATGATTGAATCCCATGTGTATTTGATAACTGAGTTTTATTTTCTTATTATTTCTTTTTAAATGATGGGTGATGTTGTAGTAGAAAAGGATTCACTAATTCTTCTCTTTTAACGCTATTGCTGATTATGTAAATCTCTTTTATCTTTAAATAAGAAAACGAAGTTGATAAACATGCATAAATTAAATAATTAATGGGGATAGTATAATAACAGAACTATTAAGAATAAATATTCTTGATTTATAGAAATATTATGCCTTGT
>JBQCGN010000320.1:0-17756 GCA_051955655.1 Candidatus Nitrosocosmicus sp.
TATATCCTTTGCTGGCCAAAAAATATTCAATTATAATTTAGCAAGATTAATTAAGGCTAAAAATTTATTATTAAAGGACTTTGGTTGAGTTTAAAGTAGTAATTTCAGATTCAAAGGGTAATAGTACTAGTCAAGAGATTAGAGATAAAGGCGCACAGCCTTTATTAGGCGCTAAAATTGGTGACACCATGGATTCTTCAATATTTGGATTCAAAGATGGAATGATAAAGATAACAGGGGGCAGCGATAAATCAGGGACTCCGATGCGTTCAGATCTCCATGGAGGTGTAAAAAAATATATTCTTATGACTGACAGTGTTGGAGCACGAAATTTAGATCCAGGTGAAAGAAAGAGAAAATTGGTAAGAGGGAATTTAATAACCGAGGAGATTTATCAGCTAAATTGTCAATTAATTAATACAATGCTACCTGAAAAAGAAAAAACCGAGCCTACCGCGGCAGCACAGACAGGCAATAATCAGTAATCGAAAAAATTTTTCATTTAAAAAATTTCATTTTATGGTAATATTTTAAAATTTTTAAGTAAATTAATATTTGAATTAAAAACTAAAAATAATATTGCATTGGAAGGATACTTTACCTGAATGGTATATTCAAAAATATGGTTATCAGCCATGTATAAATATTGGTACATCAGGACATGTTGATCATGGTAAAACTACATTAATAGAATCAATTACTGGTGTTTGGACCAGTGGCCATAGCGAAGAGCTTAGACGAGGAATTACAATCAAAGTGGGCTATGCCGATGCGGCATTTTATAAATGTCCAAATTGCGAACCTCCTTCAAACTATTCCGTTCAACCAAAATGTGTTTTATGTAATTCTGATGCCGAATTGTCTAGAGTTGTCAGTTTCGTAGACTCTCCTGGCCATGAGAGTTTGATGGCTAATATGCTCTCAGGTGGGGCTCTTATGGATGGGGCGATATTGGTAATTGCAGCAAATGAAAAAGTTCCTCAGCCTCAAACAAGGGAACACTTGCTAGCATTGCAAGTTTTGGGTATAAAAAATATTGTAATTGTACAAAATAAAGTTGATCTGACAGAAAGAGAAAAGGCTATTGAAAATTATGATCAGATATTAGAATTTGTAAATGGTAGTGTAGCAGAAAACGCACCTATAATACCTATTTCTGCTCAGCATCGGATAAATATCGATGTGTTGATAGAAAATATTGAAAAATATATACCTACACCTGAAAGACTTAGTAATGAAACTGGAATTATGCATATTTTACGTTCATTTGATATAAATAAACCCGGCACACCAATAAAGAATATCAAAGGAGGCGCATTAGGCGGCGCGCTAATTCAGGGAGAGTTTGAAACTGGAAATGAAATAGAAATTCTTCCTGGGATTTATAATGAAAAAAAGAACAAATATGAACCGATATTCTCTACAATCGCCTCTTTAGCAACTGGTGCTGGATTAGTAGATAAAGTAAAACCGGGAGGCTTGGTTGCAATAGGATCCAAATTAGATCCCTCTTTTATAAAGAGCGATTCTTTAATCGGTTCTGTTATTGGCAAGCCCGATACATTGCCAGATACTGTTGACGAAATAGCAATTGATATAAATCTATTTGATACTGCAGTTGGAACACAGGATCTAGTAAAAGTTGAACCCATAAAAACCAAGGAACTTCTTAGATTAAATATTGGAACTGCAGTTACAACAGGTACTGTCACAAACTCGAAAAACCAAAGGATTGAAATTAAGATAAAAAAACCTATTTGTTTAATGCCTAAAAGCAAAGTGGCAATAAGTAGACGAATCGCCGATAGGTGGAGATTAATTGGTGCTGGAACGACTATATAATTAAAATGAATATTATTTGTGATACAAGCTTTTTAATGATTCTATGCTACGAGCCGATAAAGAACATGAATTTCTTGGAACATAAATATGGAAAACCCGTCTTTTTTATCCATTCTTTGGTCGTTAAAGAATTGACACAAATAAAACAGAAAGGTAATATAAAAAGATCAAAAATTGCCAACCTGGCCTTGGAAATTATAGATAAAGAAATACACAATAAAAATTTTAAATATATTGATAAGAAAACTTCAAATGAAATATACGGAGTGGACTATCAATTACTAGAATTATCACTACAAGAAAAATATCCCTTAGCTACAATAGATAAAAACTTGGTAAAAAGGGCTTTAGAAAAAGGAGCCGATATAATAACATTAAAGAATAATAGAATAATTTATTTACATTCAAAAATTAAATCTGAGCAAATTTAAATTATACTATGGTTCATTTTTCATATGTTAGAAATAGACAATATAAAAATCCAATGGAATGGACATGACGGCTTTAGGCTACAATCTGATAATAAAATTATATATATTGATCCATTCAAACTAATTCAAGAATATTCTAATAAAAAGGATGCAGATTTAATTCTCATTACTCATAACCATTTTGATCACTTGAGCATAAATGACATTGATAATATTATAAATAGCAATACAAGGCTAATTTGCTCTCATGAATGTGTTGATACCCTAAGAAAAAACTATAATAAAAATAAGATAATCTCTCTTCAACCAAATGATAGTATAGAGTTGGAAAATATAAAAATAGAATCTATAAGAGCTTTTAATACTAATAAAGACTTTCACCCAAAAGAGGAGAACAAAATTGGTTTTATCTTGAATGTAAATAGTTTGAGAATTTATCATACTGGAGACACCGATATTATCCCAGAAATGGAGCACAGTCATCCTGATATAGCCTTTGTACCTGTATCAGGTACCTATGTAATGACTGCTGAAGAAGCCGCAGAGGCAACAAACAAATTAATAAAACCTAAAAAAATTGCAATACCAATGCATTACAATTCTATTGTTGGTTCAATTAAAGATGCAGAAACATTTTGTAGTATGGTAAATGTTTGCAAAACTAAGATATTGGAAATTGAATAATAAATTAGGAATACTCCTCATTCTATAATATAAAATAAAGAAATATTAAATAAGAAACCTCAAAAAAAAGGAGGAAAAAGAGTATCAAGAAATGTCTGGAAAAGAATCTTTAATAACTGGAAGACATGGTGAGAATCAAAATACTAAATTAAAGTATTTGCTCGTAATTGCAATTTTGTGTTTATCATTTTCAATTGCATTTATTTTAAGAGCTTATCCTGTCAAATATGGTCCTTCTTTAAATGAGTTTGATCCTTTTTTTGATTTTAGAGCTACGCAGTACATGGTAGATCATGGAATAAGTGCATATTTCAAATGGCATGATACTATGTCTTGGTTTCCAGAAGGAAGAAACGTTGCAATGACTTCGCAATCTGGCTTACATCTAACAGCTGCAGTACTATACAAAATCTTTGGATTTAATACATCGCTGATGGATTTTGTTATATGGTTTCCCGTAGTAATAGGGTCAGGATCAACTGTATTAATATTTCTACTACTTAGATCGATTACAGGAAAAAATATTCCTGGCCTAATCGCTTCGGTTTTTCTTGCAGTTAGTCCGGCAATAATTCAAAGAGGAAATTTAGGCTGGTTTAAATCGGAGCCATTGGGAATTTTTTATGGATTAGGGGGAACATATCTGTTTATTTCAGCATTAAGAGAGACCAAATACAAATTTTTAATTCCAAAAGCAATTTTTAGTGGAGTAATATTAGGATTGGCCTTAGCATCATGGGGTGGCGGTCAATACTTTGTAATTCCAATAGCCCTTTTTATATTAGTTTTGGCATTTGTCTCAAAGGGTTTAAAGAATCCATTATTGGTGTCTGTTTTATTTTCAATATCTCTTTTATTGGTTGCACTTGTTTTTCCAAGACCTGGAACTTCCTTTGTATTTGGATTACCCGGAATCTTGTTAATGGGCAGTACCGTGTTTTTATCTATAGCAACTCTAGTTAGAAAAAAAAGTTCCGAAAAAAATAGCATACGAAATACTGCAATAGTCTTTGGAATTTTTATTGTGATAGGAATTGCAATAATATCTGCTGGTTTGTATAAATCCCCTTCTTTTAGATATCTTAATGCAATAAATCCGTTTCTATCTTCGCAAAATAGCTTGGTGCAATCAGTTGCAGAACACTCTACTCCTACAATAGTGGATTATTTTAGAGAGTTTTCTATACTGATAATATTTTCAGGTTTAGGGGCATGGATTGCTTTTAAAAATAGAGATAATCATATGATGATCTTTGCATTAATAATGGGTTTGACTGGGATTTATATTAGCGCGACTTTTGCTAGACTTTTGGTATTTGCATCGGTAAGTATGGTAATACTTTCTAGTATAGGAATTTATGAGGTAATAAGAAGTATAACATCAATAAAAAGCAATACTGAGAGAAAAAAGATTAGTTCGACTCATAAAAATGCAAGATCTATGCTGAATGAAATAAAAACAAATAAACATTATCTAGTCTATATCTCATTTTCTGCTATTTTGATCTTTATGATAACTATTCCAATGATATATGATAGTAGCTCGAATTGGATAAGTTCTGCCGATGTGCCTACCTCTATTGCCAATGGCGGTACAAATTATCGAGTAAAAACGAATGATTGGGTCGATGCACTAAATTGGATGTCAAAAAACACTCCAAAAGATTCCGTAATAGCTTCTTGGTGGGATTATGGATATTGGATTACATCGCTTGGAAACAGGACATCATTGGCAGATAACGCAACCATTAACTCAACAAAGATCGAAACAATTGCAAAAATGCTAATGAGTCCCGAACAGGAAGGATGGAAAATAGCCAATAATCTAAAAGCTGATTATATCGTAATATACGTTGTTGGACAAAAATTGCCTGCTCTTGACCCAATAAATAAAAGTCCCATTTTTGTTTTAGGTGGAGGAGGGGACGAAAGTAAAAAACATTGGTTTATCGCAATAGGGGGATTCAACGAGTCACAATATTCCGAGTCTGATCTATCTACACCAAAACAAAAGTTTTGGGATTCCCTCCTAGGACACATGATGCCATTTAAAAATATTGGCTACTATGATCCCAATTCAGGTATGCTGTCGCCTACATATCAAGCCGGTGCCACGCCTTTTTACATAAAAGATATAAAATATCCTAAAGGAAATTCGTCAGAACCTCTTACACTAGCTTATGCCTCTCCAAGCTTTATGAGTGACAATCCAGGGTTATTCTTTGGAGTTTTAATATATAAAGTAAATCATAACTTTAATTTTGTCAATAACATCCAAAATACTGGTCCAAAAAATTCTACAATCCTTGACAACAATACGTCCTCCAAAGGCTCCAATGACACACAAAAATTATTGTTAAATACAAATAATAAATCTAATATTGCCAACACTAACAAATCATTCTCAAATAATATGACAACAAGCAAAACTGGTAGTATTGCCGATATCGAAACAACTCAAGGCCCGATCACTATACAATTTTTTCCAAATGATGCTCCGCACCATGTACAGAATTTTGTAGATTTGGCCAAAAAAGGCTTTTATGATGGAACCGTTTTCCATCGAATAGTCAAGGGTTTTGTTATTCAAGGTGGCGATCCAAATACAAAGAATAGTAGTAATAGGGAATCTTGGGGAACAGGCGGTCCTGGATATCATATAAATGAAGAGTTTAACAATATTTCTCATGCAAGGGGAATAGTTTCTATGGCTAGATCCGCTGATCCTAATAGTGCAGGTTCGCAATTTTTCATTGTATTGAATGACTCCAAATTTTTAGATAATCAATATACCGTATTTGGTAAGGTGACGCAGGGAATGGATGTGGTAGATAAAATAGCTAATTTGCCTACTAATACAATGGATCAACCACAAGATCCAAATCTGGCACGAATAAACAAGATAAAAATCCACTAATATTTTATATCCAAATTAAATTCTGTGGTATAAAAAATTATTTTTATTTTTATTAATTATAAAATCAATCCGTAATAGATGAAAGGTAAAATTGTACTAATATCTGCATGAATGGTAATTTGTTTAGCTTCAGAAGTAACTTTGCCCCAAGAGATTGCTTCTTTAACTAATGCACCGCTTAAACTTCCATCCCATTCTGAGGAAGTGGTAACATAAACTGCATAATCTAATCCCCCTCTATATTGATTCCACCATAATGTGTGGTGCTTGGAGATGCCTCCTCCCAACATAAAGGCTCCTGTCATATGAGCATCAAAAATAATCTCTGAAAGACTTGTTTGATCTTTTAGTATGTCTATTTTAAAGTCTTTATGGTTCTGATTAAAAAGCCATATTTGATTTCCTACTGCGCCATCTACGATTCCTGGGACAAAAACTGGAATATTGTTCTTACTTGCCCAATATAAGAATGAAGTTTCATTTAAATTGGTACCTATATATTTAATTATTTCCGCTGGAGAGAATTCCTTAGATGATTTTGCTTTATCATATAAATTTTGTAAAATAGTTTGAAGTTTATTTTCAATCAATGGCCCATAGCTATCATTCGGTATAAGAATATTTCCTAATCTGTGTATATTTTTGTTTAAAAGGAGATTATCATCTAAATTAAAGTCACCTTCATAATAAGAAGAAAAAGATCTTGCTATATCATGATCCAAAGCACCACATGTTGTTATTACACAATCGAACATTTTATTTTTAATCATGTCTCGGATAATTCCTCTATTGCCTGTTGAGATAAGAGCTCCAACAAAAGATAAAAATTTTGTACAGTTTTTCTCATTTATCATGTTTTGGAGGATAGATATACCATTTGCTAGGTGCCTGCCTTCAAATCCACCAGATTCATTCATATCATTAATAATTTTCTTAAAATCGGATGATGAACCAATATCATAATCCTTTACAATCTTTGTTAAAATTTTCTTGGAATCAGTATCGGCATCTGTTTCTTTTTTAGACAATTTCATTAAAATATGTAAATTTTTATATTAATACATTACCTTATTATTATTGCGGGCTATTTAAATTACATATATAGTCATTTACAATATAAATTAGATTGAGTAATAATAGACATAGTTTCTCTGGGAAGAAAATAGATCCTCCTGATATATTTGAAGGCATGACTGTATCTGAGTTAATAGATTTGTTTGGAAAAACTGGATACAATGCAAGAAGATTGGCAGAAGCAGCGGAGATTATGATCAATATGATCGAATCTGATGCTACAATATGCTTAACCATTGCAGGAGCAATGACTCCTATAGGTTTTGGAAAAATAATTTCGTCAATGATATCTAATGGTTTTATTGATTGGATTGTTACCACTGGAGCAAATGCATATCATGATTTGCATTTTGCATATGATTTACCTGTAAGACAAGGTCATTTTGATGTTGATGATGATATTTTATATTCAAAACAAATTGTTAGGATATATGATGTGTATATTAAAGAAAATAGTACCCTTCAATCACAAGATGTATTAATACAAAAAGATCTTCAAAATATCTATCAAACAAATAATGGTATGGGAATTTTGTCGACCGCAGATTTATCCTATCTTATCGGAAAATCTGCGTCCGAAAAATCTAAGTATCCAGAAAAATCCTTCATGGTCTCTGCTTTTGAGTCTGATGTCCCTATCTACATTCCAGCACTTAGTGATTCATCAATCGGTTTAAATATGCTGCCAATGCTGTTAAATAAAAAAATATCGATAAACGTTATTCAAGATATTGCCGAATCTGCAGCAATTTTGTGGAAAAGTAATAAGTCTGGCGGAATCGAATTAGGAGGTGGCGTTCCAAAAAATTTCTTCCAACAAACAGGGCCTGCACTTTATCAAATATTGAAAATAAAGGAAGGGGGTCATGATTTCATTATTCAACTAACTGATGCAAGACCCGATACAGGCGGTCTTTCAGGAGCAACGTTACAAGAAGGTAAAAGTTGGGGAAAAATTAAAACTTCACATAAAGGAAACGTTATAGTGTATGGTGATTCGTCAGTATATTTTCCACTTTTATGTGCACATGTGTTAACCAAGTGTAAACCAAGAAATAAAAAACGCATATACAAAAATAAAGATAATTGGGTGCAAGAAATGAAGGAAAGTTTTACTAAAAATACGCCCATATGATATAGTTGATATAAATATAAAAAAAAATATTTAATATATAAATAAAATATAAGTTTATGTCTGACACAAGTCAACTTTTGGTTAGGAGAATAAAGAATGGTACTGTAATAGATCATATTGAATCACCTAGGGCATTACTTGTACTTAATATATTAAATATGACTGGGCAGGAAGGAGATGTAATTACTGTAGCCATGAATGTTCCTAGCATAAAACATAAAAAAAAAGACATAATTAAGGTTGAAAATAAATTCTTAGAAAAAAAAGAAACTGACAAACTTGCACTGATTGCTCCCAAGGCCACTATAAATATTATAAAAAATTATCAATTGGTTGAAAAGAGGAGGATTCAGTTACCGGATCGAATCATCGGTTTTTTCAGATGCCCTAATTTAAGATGTATTACGAATACAGAAGAAGGTTTAAAATCCAAAATAGAAATCATTGATAAAATATCCTTAAGATTAAAATGTCATTATTGCTCAAGATCTATTACGACAAATGAACTAATTAAATTTTGACAAATATCTTTTAATATTTTAAATGTATTGAAGATCTAATCAGTTAATAAATAGATTCTTCATTATAAATTAAACAAATTTATCCAATATTTTAATTTTACAAATATCCTTTTTCCATTGAAAAAAATCATAAGCCATTATGTTCAGTCTTTGATATGTTTACGTCTTTTCGACCTGTTTATTCTTATGGGCTATGAATGTGAATATCAAATTTCAATAAACTATGGTTTAGCTATAGATAATATATTCAAATACATCTCAAATCTTGATTCATTAAATATTAATTATTCTCCTCTACAAGCTTCACATGTAAAAGATCCATCTGCATACAAAAGGAAATCAGACCAATCACCACACTCATCACAATAACCTGATACATTCCTTGGAGAGCGTCCTATTTCTCCTCTAATTAATAATGCTTTTTCGGATACAACATCAAACAATTCTGGTGTTACTGCAAGCACATCTGATACAGAAATTATGCCTACTAGATTATTTTTATGAGTTACGCCTAAACGTTTTATACTATGTTGTCTTAAAAGCCTTGCTGCAGATGTAATACTTTCCTCTCCATTGATTGTAATAAGTTCCTGCATTATCTCTTCTGCTTTTATTCCAGATGGAATTGACCCATTTGCAACTGCTTTAGTAACAATGTCCCAGTCAGTTACTATTCCTAACGGTAAATCCTTATTCAAAATTACAATGCTTCCAATTTTAGCTTCTTTCATAAGTTTTGATATTGTTATTATATCATCCTCCGGTTTCGCATGTATGATAGGACTATTCATAACATCACTTACAAGTATCCTAGTAGTCATCCCTGTATCCTCATCTCGGATATCTTTAGCCATATCAAATCATCATACTTTGAATTTAATTACTTTTCTGTTATTATATTCAAATTATATTTGAAGTCGCCTTTTTCTATAGGTAATAGTTTGCATTGACCTACAGGTAAAATTTTTATTATTTCGTCTATAGATAAATTCTTGAGATATTCTATAATGTATTTTGGAAAATCGTTTTTTATTGAGTAATCTACAAACTCTGCTTTAATTTTTTTTGATGCTTTGACTATGTCCAAACCCGAAGGCAAAATTGTTCTAACAAAGATTGATCTTTTCTTTATTGTTGTGTAGGGACCTATTACCAATAAAGGCGCGTTGTTGACAAAAGATAACCCAATTGCAAGTTTTATCTCCAAGTCTTTCACAAAATTCCTTTTGCCTTCTATAACAAATGACCCTTTGGGAAGAAATTGCCCTGTCGGTGCACCCTTCTTTACTTGAGAAAAATATATCCAATAAGCGTCAGAGCTTGATAATGCATCTCTCCAGGATCTACTAAAAGATACTGTTGCTTGAGCTGTTTCTAAAATACTTTGTGATATATCTGTATTAGAGTTATTAGCATTTTGTAATATAAAGAATGGAGATCCATTAACCTCTGCATGAAATACATAGTCATTTTCTGTAAGATGCCTGCGAATAATTACAGAATTGGAAGAAGCGTCTTTTCCTCCTATTGCTAAAAGATTATCGCTTGTAAAAAACCATCTGTATTTCTCATACCATTCTTTATTTGTCAAAACTTTGACACTTGATACAGGCTTTTTATTTTTTTGTTGCTTTAGCTTGTCTATTTGTTCATGCAGTTTTAATTGAGATTTGTCTATGGTTATCAATCCTCTCTCCATTTGCTTTGCAACATTAAATAAAGACGAAGAGAGTTTGGGTATGTTAAAGTCCGCTGAATCAATAGGTGTTTTTTCATCAGCGATATCCAAAAAGTATTTTCCCTTTATATTTAAGATTTTACCATTAAATCTAGATAGAATTTGTTGGAAATAATTATTTTCTATACTTGCCATAATATTTGATTGTTGCATTAACAAACTTGCAAAATCTCTTAATTGATTTGATTTTGAGATTACTGATTTTTTAGCTTTTTCCTGTTCATTTAAATCATGTTCTAACGATTCAATACGCCTGTCCAATTCTGAGCTTTTTGACGCGTTATTATTAATGATAAGATAATTCAAATATGTATCTGCTGCATCTAAATATGAACTGTATGTCTTAATTTTGTCTTTATTTATTTGATAAGGAATAAATGGACTTATGTCTTCAAAATTATTATTATCATTTAGTAAAATACAAGATTCATAATTACCAACACCATTAGAAATATTATTTATTAATAAAACTAGTTTGTCGGTTAACTTTTTAAGATCTTCTGTAGTTAATTCATTGATTTTTTTATTTCCAAATCCTAAATCGTTGATTATGTATTCTATAAATTTTTTTGAAATAGAAAGATTTCGTCCTAACCATTTCTTAATATCTGCATTCTCTTTTCCATTTGACTCAATAATCGATTGTATTTTATTGAAATTTATTGAAAAAGGATCGAGTCCTCTAGAAGGAGGGGGAAAATACTTTAAACCCGGTTTTAATGTTCTATGTCGAACGTTCAATGGATTAATAAGATTTAAAATTTTTAATGATTCATCGCACAAAATTATATTTCCATTTCCAAATAATTCTACAATTAAAAAATACCTACTACCCTTTATATCTTGAAATTCAAATTGTACTATTCTTTCTCCTGAAAAAACAGATACGTCTATTAACTTGGAACGTTCAAGTTCTGTTTTGATTTTTTTTATTGCATCATTGTCTTCTATTAGAGAATACTGATACTTTGTAATGCAAATTCCAAAAGTAGAAACGAGTAAAGAAACATCATTTTTTTGAGAATGATGAAATTTCATAATAAATGCATTCTTAGTAATAGGATAAATTGTGCTTATATAATATATACTATCAATAGATTTTTTTATGTTATTGACTAGGAATTTTAGTTCTATTTCTGAAATAGACATCGAATATTATAGATACATAGAGAATATAATAACATAATAAATTTAATATATAAAATAATGAGGAGTTAGGAAAGTAGGATTAAATGTGTGGTCAATAAAAAAATAATAGCGTATACAATTGGATAGTCAAGATAAAATTTATTATATAAGAGCTATTTTAGCTGCAATAGCAGGATCTATATTGGGAATAATAATTAAACCCCATACTATACAATCCAATGCAATAGGCAATACAATAGTGATTGGAATTGTATTTTACGTTATATCTTATATTATTGCCAAAAAAATAGCTGGTAATTTACCCAAAGATAAAAAAAGCAAATTAATTACAAATGGTATATTTGCTTTTATTTTTATGTTATTGACATTCATGGTAATGATATACACCGCAATAAATCAACATATTATTTAATATGAATAAAAATTTTTTATGGGACTATAAAACTTCGGGTATTCCTGATGAATATTTTAATAGAATGGATAAAGTTCCTATAACAAAGGAGGAAATAAGATCAATAATAATAAGCAAATTACGTCTAAAAGAAGAATGCATATCAATAGATGTTGGTTGTGGGAGTGGTAGCATTTCAATAGAAATGGCTCTTCAAACAAAAGCCACAGTATATGCTATAGATATGGATAAGAATGCAATAGATCTCACTTCTGAGAACGTAGAAAAATTCGGATTAGAAAAAAAAATAAACATTATACACGGTTTAGCACAAGACGTTTTACCTTATCTTCCAAAAGTAGATGCAATTGTTATAGGGGGTACTACTGGAGATACCGAAAAAATAATAAGTTTGGCAATAGGAAGAATAAACTCTGGTGGAAGACTTGTTGTTACCTCAATATTATTTGAAACAATTTATAAAACCTTAAAAGCATTGGAAGACTCACAATTGTCTCAAATTGATATATCTCAAGTAACTATTGCAAAATCTAAAAAAACTTCTTCTGGAACAATGATGATCTCAAGGAATCCTGTCGTTGTCTTTTCTGCAACTAAATAGAATACAAAAACTTTAATTGATATTTTTTAAAATGGTTTTATGTTCAATCTAAAGCTATATTGTATAGGTTGTGGTCCAGGAGATCCCGATCTGCTTACATTAAAAGCGATAAACATTTTAAAAGATGCTGACGTAATTTATGCTCCTACCGCCAGAGAAGGAAAACCAAGTGTAGCATTATCCATTGTCCAAAAATTTCTTAGTAAAGATTCGAAAATTAATCAGTTGGTTTTTCCAATGATAAAAGATTTTAGTAAATTAAAGGAAACCTGGAAAAATAATGCTACAGAAATAGCAGATTCAGTTAGAAAGGGAAAAAAAACCGTCTATCTTACAGTTGGTGATCCATCGCTTTATAGTACATGGATATATATCTATAGGGAATTAACGACTATGCATAAAGATATCGGCATAGAAATAGTCCCTGGTATAACATCAATATTTTCCTTTTCAGCCGAAATAAAAACACCTGTAGGAGAAGGCGAAGATATCATTGGTATAATTCCTGCTTGTTATAATCTTGATAGATTAAAAATTGCTGCAAAATGTTGTGATACTCTAGTATTTTTAAAAGATGGCAGGCACTTTAATAATGTAATAGAAATTTTAGTGAATTCTGGTTTCCCGGGAGACTCGGATGTTTTTATTGCCCAAGAAGTATCTACAAATGATGAAACATTACAAAATAGAAAATTATCAGAATTATCCAAAAATCCTAATGAAAACAATGATAAATACTTTTCAATAATGATAGCCAAAAAGAAAAAATGATACAAAAAAATACAGTTTATTTTGTAGGATCAGGTCCTGGCGATCCAGAATTAATAACAATAAAGGCAAAAAAGCTAGTAGAAATAGCGGATGTTATAATCTACTCTGGGTCCTTATTAAATCCGAGTATATTAGAATATGCTAAAAAAGAAGCAAGTTTGTATGATGCAGCAAAATTAGATAGAAATGAAATATATGGTATTCTTAGAGATTCAACAAAGGAGGGTAAACTTGCAATAAGATTTCATGATGGAGATCCTGGAATTTTTAGCACAATAAGAGAACAAATTGATAAATTAGAAAGAGATGAGATTAATTGTGAGGTAGTCCCTGGTATAACATCTTTACTTGGAGCTGCAGCATCAATGAATTTGGAATTAACATTGCCTGGAATAACACAAACAATAATAATTACTCGTGCTGAATTTAGAACTCCTGTCCCGGATAGAGAAAAAATATCTGAATTATCAAAACATGGATCTACTATGGCTTTTTATCTTAGCGTACATCTGCTCGATAAAGTTATAGAAGAATTATTAAAAGGGGGAGTATATAATAACGAAACACCTATTGCAATTGTGTACAAGGCTACTTGGAAAGAAGAAAAGATATTGAAGGGCACACTAGAAACAATATCTAAAAAAGTTAGAGATGAAAGAATTGTGAAAACCGCATTGATAGTAGTAGGCGACGTCATATCTCCAAAAAAATATGAATTTTCAAAAGTTTATGATGCTCAGTTCACACATGGATTTAGAAGAAGTAAATAAAAAAGATTAATCTAAGGAAATACGTTGTAATTCGTTTTTATTGAGAGATGTCCATGATCCTCTCCCTTGATCTGTGCCGTTAAAGTTTATGATTTCACTGAGAATTATCTCTTTAGGTGCCATAGGGGGCCAAATCATTGCAACAAAATCGCCTGGATTTCCCGGTTTATCCATTTCAGCTGGGATGATTTTTTCATTTCTAAAACCAAGAGCAACAATCTTTGATTTCACTGTTTCATATAACTGCTTTTGACCATGAACAATTACATAAACATTTTTTTCGGTATTATAGTTAGTCATTAAATAACAATATGAATTATACCATAAAGATATTGCTATGATATAATTGTTATATTTTGTAATTACAGCGATAAATATACTTAAATTGAATCATTAATACACATAAGTATATTCTGCTTAAATACTATTTTTTAAGGTAATTATGAAAATTTAATTATTGTGCAATATAAAAAACAAAATAAATATAATTATCTTTTCTACTATTTCCTTTCAAATATGTTTCAATACTATGCTAATGATTATACTACAGAATAAAATTATCTTAACTTTCAAATTAATTTTCCGCTTGGTAATGTTGTATTTATATTGATCTGAATCGATGAACTATCAATCAAATTGTATTAAAAAACATTTAATACTATCATCCAATAATTTAGTAGCAGTATGACATTACCCAAGGGATTTGGTTCACAAGCTAGCACTCAAAAGAAAAGAACATTCGAGGATTGGTGGAAGACTGTTCCAGGCGATCTAAAAACAAAGGCTCGTAAAGGTGATGAAGCTAATAAGGTTATATTAAATCAGGTAAATTATGTATTACTTCATCTACATTTACAAGGAAAGCATGATGCCAAGCCAACACATGAGGAATTAAAAGATTGGCTCCACAGTGGTCAAGTAGATACATTGCGTGCTGCTCCTGCGAAAAAATAGTAATAGAATAATTAACAATATTATACTATTTTTTTATCTAATTTATTTTTTTTATAATACTCTATTTATATTAAATAAAATACATATTAATGATTAGTATAGAAAACGAATAGGAATTTTGAAGAGGAGTAATCATATTGCAATTTTTGATACATTTAAGACCTATCATTCAAAGTCAACAAGAGAAGCGAAAAGGCAAAGGGGAATAATTGCTCATATTGCAATAGAAAAGGATCCCAAATGTAAAACAAGGACTTCTATAGCCCAGATGTTAGCAAAAAAATATGAAGTTGCTTGGCAAAATATTTATTCTGCTATTTTTAAGGATCTAGACGAAGTACTTCTTCCCGCTCAAGTTGTCAAGGAAGGGGGTAGGTTGCCTATAAAAAGAGGACCAAAGGCTCTTCAAATAGAAGGTATCCCATACTATGAGCTTACTAATATTGGTCTAATAATCGCATCTACCATTGAAGAAACTGGCGATATGAGGGTAAGAATGAAATTACTAGAATCATATATTTGGAATTCTAATGTTAATGTACAAGAAGAAAACCACATAATAAATGAAGGAATTTTGCTATTATCCAGATATGCTCCGTCATTCATTTTAAAAATAATGAATGAATATATTATTGCTTATATTCATGGTGAAGTTGAAAAATTAGACAATATAGATGGTGAAAAATTAAAAAAAATAGTGTCAAATCAAATTGCTATTGAAAGGGAGCTCGTTGAAGCATGCATGGTTTTGTCAAATGATAAAAGAAATCTCATAAGAAATTTTATCAAGATAATTAGCAGTTGATCATATTATTATCCAAAAAACTAATCTCTATAAGGTATAAAAATATGCTTCATATCATTTGCTATTTCTACAGATGGGAAAATGGATTTAGCCTCGTCTAATATCTCAATCAAATTTTTATACCTTGTACTAAAATGAGTGAGGCATAGTCTGAGACAATCCGATTGTTTTGCCAATTTTGCTGCTTCATATGCAGTAGAATGAAAGCTTTCTTTGGCTTTGTTTGACTCCGTCAATTTAAATGTGGCCTCATATATCAAAAGATCGCAATTTTTAAAAAATTTGCATAATTCATTTGAGGGACGAGTGTCGCCTGAAATACCGATTTTTCTTCCAGAGCGTAATGGGCCTACAATAGATTTAGAATAAATTGTTTTATGATTAAATTGTATGTCTTCACCTTTCTGTAACTTTTGATACAAAATGCCTTCTGGAATGCCTAATTCTTTTGCCATTTTAGCATTGAATTTGCCTGGACGACTATTTTCAATTAAGCAATATGCATATGATATAGTATTGTATCCATGATTGGATCGACAAAATTCAATTCTATACTCTTTGTCTGTCACTACTGTGCCTTCTTTGTCCGCAATGACATGGATATATAGAGAAAAAGATAAATTGATTTTTAAGATTCTAATGTTTTCAGTTAAAAAATCATACAGTACTTCTGGACCATAAATATCTATTGGCATGTGCCTACCTTGTAATGAAAGAGTTTGAAAGAATCCTAAAAGTCCTAGAATATGGTCCGAATGCATATGTGTAATAAAAATTAAAGTTTTTTTATTAAAACCAAAGCGTGCACGAATAAAATTATATTGCATCCCTTCTCCTACATCGAATATAAACAAAGTCCCATTTCTATTAATGGCAATAGATGAAAGAAATCTATTTTCTGATGGCATGGCTGCAGATGTTCCTAGAAAAGTTATATCAAGATTAGACATGATCTTTTAAATGCTCTATTCTTTCTCATAATTATGGTAATATAGAATGTAACGTGTTTGCTATTTCGATGCTAAGATCAACCTTGGAACACGATCTAGGGATGCTATTGGTAGAAATTAGATCGGTTAATCCTGCTTCCTTTAATTTATTTATGGTGTTCTCGCTAGACAATACATGTGCACACATGGCATATATTTTTCTACATCGATTTTTCTTTAGAATTTCTATTGCTTTTAATATTGTTTCTCCACTAGAAATCATATCATCGATGATAATTATATCGTGATCATTGATATTCTCTTGCAAATCACTGTCCATTACAACGTTTCCTGTAATCCGATCTCTTGTTTTCCTCAATGCAAAAAATTTTGCTTGTATGTCTTGGGAAAATTCTTTGGCTCGTAAACTGCCTCCAATATCTGGGGATACCACAATAGGATTAACCAAATTTAATTTGCTTGTTGCGTATTTAGAAAGAGATTTGATAGAGGAAATGTTGAAAACATTTAGATTAAAATATGAAAGTGCTCTAACGCTATGAATGTCGATCGTAATTAGGTTATGTATATTGTTACATTCTAGTAGTTTTGCAATTAAGGAAATAGTAGCAAATTCTCCCTCTAGGAATTTTCGATCTTGCCGAGCATATCCCATATAGGGAATAATAGGTATAACTTCTGATGCACCAGATTCATAACAACCATAAATGATCATTAGTATTTGCATTAAGTGAGAATCAACAGGAGGATAAGTAGATTGTATAACTATGCATTTTTTATTTAATAAGTTTGAATCAATCCGTATTTTGCTTTCTCCATCAGAAAAAATTCGCAGATCAACTGGGACAGTAATACACTTTAAGCGATTTGCAATACATTTTCCTAAATCTGCTGAAGAAGGGCCTGGAAGAACCACTACATCTTTCAAGATGTTTTTGAAATAATTTTAGAATCTTAAAAATGTTAATCAACCAAATTCGGTATTATAAATGAAATATATTA